>JAKAQU010000033.1 GCA_021819535.1 Pseudomonadota bacterium
CCATGTCGGCCGACATGATGCCGAGCAGCCGGGAAAACATCTTGCACAAACTCCTCATCCCGCGCCGCCGCGGGCAGCGGAGGGTTAGCCGCCCCGGCGTTCACAAACAAGAGGGAAGGCTTGCCCGAACACCTCGGCGGCGGCAAAACATAACCTATGATCGAGAGGGAATAACGGAGAATGAACAAAGCGACGCTCGGACCACGCCGCCTCGGCGCGGCACTCGCGCTCGGCGCCCTCTTGCTGCTCGCCGCGTGCGGCGATGGCGGCTGGGCGGGCTATGGCGGCGACGACGAGGGTGGCCCCTTTGGCGGCATGCTCGGCGACGATGGCTACGAGGAGGGTGGGCCCGGGCTCTACGGCATGGGCATGCCCTATTACGGCGGCGGCGTCGGCTGGGGCGGCTTCAATTACGACGAATAGCGGCCGAGCCGCGGCTGGGCGGTGAGCTAGGGCGTCCCAGCAGCCGCTTGTGCGGGGCTGGTGGTGGCCGGCGCCGGTTTTTTGGCGTCCTCTTTGCGATGATGGACGGGCTTCCGCTTGGCATGGGTCGTTTTGGCATGGGAGACGTTGGTATGGGAGGCGGAGGCGGTTTTCGTCCCCGCAGCACTGGCATGGCCGACATAGGCGCGGGTCTCGGCGGGAAGCGGCGCGCCTTCTCGCATATGCGCAACGACGCGCTCGGGCCCGGCATTGTAGGCCGCGAGCATGTTGCGTTCCCCGACCGCGTCCCGCATCTCCTTGAGATAGGCGGTGCCGGCCAGGATATTGTCACGCGGATTGAAGGGATCGGCGCCGAGGCCGTATTGCAGCCTGAGTTTCGCATAGGTCGCCGGCATCACCTGCATCAGGCCACGCGCGCCGACCGCGGAGACCGCCCGTACCTGGCCGCGCGATTCCTTTTGCATGACGGCGCGAATGATCGGCGCCGGTATGCCAAAACGCGCCGAGGCCTGCTCGATATACGGCCCCCAAGGGTCGCCGGGCGGGCCGGGCGCGGGGTAGCCGTCATAGAGGCGATATTGCGCGGTCGGGGCTGGCGCGTGGCTGGCGCAAGCGGCGAGAAGGGCGAGCAGCACGAGCGAGAGCGCCACGCGCACGGGCCGCGCCGAGGGCAAACCCTCCGCCATGACCGGCCAAACCCGTCTCACACCCTGCCTCCTCCCTCCTCTGCCGCCGGCCAAAACCCGCCTCGCCCGTCGCCGATAGCCGAAGGGCACGCGAAAGCGGAAACAAGATCGAGTGATCGGCGCAATGATCGCTAGGCGATCGGGCTGAGACCGGCACGGAAGCGCGCGGCGAGTTTGGCATAATGTGTCGCCGTGCGATCCCAGAGCGCCCGTTCCTCGGCATCCATCACCCGTTTCAGCCGCGCCGGCGCCCCGGCCCAGAGTTCCATCGGGCCGATGCGTTTTCCCGGCGCGAGCAGGCCGCCGGCGGCGAGCATCCCTCCTTCCTCGATCACCGCGCCGTCGAGCACGGTTGCCCCCATGCCGACGAAGGCGCGCCGCGCCAGCGTGCAGGCATGAATGATGGCGGCATGGCCGATCGAGACGTCATCGCCGAGCACGGTCGCAAGCGGGCTGCCATTGATCATGCCGCTATTGACGTGGATGATGGTGCCATCCTGGATATTGCAGCCGGCACCGATGCGGATCGCGTTGTCATCGCCGCGCAGCACGCAATTGAACCAGACGCTGGAGCGTGGTCCGATTTCGACATCGCCGATGACGACGGCGCCGGGTGCGATCCAGGCTTCGGGGTGGATGCGCGGGGCGATGCCATCGAGCGCATAAAGCGCCGCGCGCGCCGCGGGCACATCAGGGGGATGCGGAAAATCAGCGGACATCGGCCAACTCCTTCGCATCCTGCGTGAGGGCGGGAAGGCCGAGCATCAGCCGCGCATTCTGCACCGCGGCACCCGAGGCCCCTTTGCCGAGATTGTCGAGATGCGCGACCAAAACCGCCTGCCGATGCCTCTCATGGGCGAAGACGTGGAGCGTCATCCGGTCGCTCTCGCGCGGCGTCTCGGCGGCGAGCTTGTCCCCCGTCCCGTCCGACGAGACGGTGATCAGTGCGGCATCGCGATAATGCCGGGCGAGAGCGGCACGGAGATCGGCGGCGGCCGGCCGCCCCGGCAGCGTGTCGAGGAAAAGCGGGATCGAGACCAGCATCCCCTGGCGGAAATGCCCGACCGCGGGGACGAATAGCGGCCTTTGGGCGAGCCCGGCATAGCGGATGATTTCAGGAACATGCTTGTGTTCGAGCCCGAGCGCATAAAGCTCGAACGCCGGGCCGCCGGCCGCCTCGTGCGCCGCGATCATCATCCGCCCACCGCCCGAATAGCCGGAGACGGCATGGATCGAAAGGGCCATATCGGGCGCGATCAACCCTCTCTCCACCAAGGGACGGAGAAGGGCGATGGCGCCGGTCGCATAGCAGCCGGGATTGGCAACCAGCGCCGCCCCCGCGATCGCCGCCGCCTGGCCGGCCGCAAGCTCGGGGAAACCATAGACCCAGCCGGGCGCGGTGCGATGGGCGGTTGACGCATCGAGGAGACGCGGCGCACCCGCCCCGAGATCTGCCCTGAGATCCGTGGCGAGAGCGACCGCCTCGCGCGCGGCCTGATCGGGCAGGCAGAGAATGACCAGATCCGCCGCCGCCATCGCCGCCCGTCGCGCCGCATTCTCCTTGCGCTCGCCCTCGGGAAGATGAAGCAGCGTGATCTCGGGAACAGCCTCGAGGCGCGCGCGGATGCCAAGCCCCGTCGTGCCCGCCTCACCATCGATGAATACGGTTTTGCTCACCATGCCTCACCACCTTCTCCGGCTATCGAAGGCCGAAGCGCCGGAGAAGGCAAGCCCCGGCGCACGCGGAGCGAAGGGGCTGTTCCTTTTTGCGACCTGTCAAGCATCAGGGCAGGGGCTTTGCCCCTGCACGGGGTCTAGTGATCTCCGAAACGGGACCCATTTTTGGCAACACTCACGGGATTGTGATCTGGCTCATGATCTGGCTCATGATCTGGTGAATGGTGTTGTTTTCTGGTCTCACCATTGGCGCCACCCGAGAGCGATTGCCCCCGTCCGACGAGGATTTTTCTCCGTTTGGTTGAGGCTCGCTAGTGTCCCGATTCCGAAGTCCGTCACCCTCTGGATCGGCACGTTACGGACTTCGGAATCGACATGGACACTAGCAAATCATTGATTCTAGTGTGGTTTATGGTTCAGAAGTCCGCGCCGTTGTTGGCGTCAAATGGTGGCGGACTTCTGAACCACCACACTAGACAATACCAATGAAAAATGGCGGCCTTCGGTCCTGGCCCGATCGGCGAACCCAGTTGGGGCTGTGTTAAGTGTAGCGCGCCTCGCGCGTCTCGGCGATGATCTCAGTCGCGTCGATGTCGAGCGTGTAGAATTTCCGCGCGTCTCGGCGCGGCAAGCGGCGCAACAGGCCGCGGTTCACCCGTTGCAGCCCCGCCAGGCAGGCATCCTCGCGCCCGGCCTTCTTTCGGCAGGTCGAGGACAAGACGGGTGGTGCTGACGGTCAATTGGCCGCGGCGTCCGGCAGATGGCTCTGGAGCATGGCGAGAAATTCGCGCCGTGTCGCCGGATCGTCGCGGAAGGCGCCGAGCATGCGGGTGGTCGTCATGGTGACGCCGGGCTTGTGGACACCGCGCGTGGTCATGCATTGATGCGCCGCCTCGATCACCACCGCGACCCCGCGCGGCTCAAGGATGTCGTTGATGGTGGCGGCGATCTGCGCGGTGAGTTTTTCCTGAATCTGGAGACGCTTGCCAAAGGCCTCGACGACGCGGGCGAGTTTGCTGATTCCGACGACGCGGCGCGCGGGCAGATAGGCGACATGGACACGCCCGAGAATCGCCGCCATGTGATGCTCGCACACGCTTTCGAGGCGAATATTACGCAGCAACACGATCTCGTCGTAGCCTTCCACCTCCTCGAAAGTGCGAGCAAGGATGGCGCTTGGATCGGTGTCATAGCCGGCGAAGAACTCCTCATAGGCACGCACCACGCGCGAAGGCGTGTCCTGCAAACCCTCGCGTGTCGGGTCATCGCCGGCCCAGCGCAAAAGCGTCCGCACCGCGGCTTCGGCTTCCTTGCGCGAAGGCCGGTCGGCCATCAAGGTGTTGCGAAGTTTCGGCGGATTGACAACGACATTCATTGCGTGAATTTCCCCATCCTGGTGAACCTCGGCAGGTTGGCGCAAAACCCTTAACAGATGACTTATGATTTTGCCGTGTGCTCGGCGCAGGCCATCACAATGGGGTGAGATGCCTTGGCCGGCGGTGCGAATCAATCGCCGTCGCCGCCTTCGCCTTCGCCACCAAATCCGCCATAATAATAGGCCGGTGGCGCGTAATAGGCCGGCGGCGGCGCGTAATAGGCGGGAGGCGCCGCCGGCGCCTGCACCACGGCCGGAGGTGGCGGCGGATAGTAGGCGTGCCTGTAATAATCGTCGTCGTCACAGCCGGCGACGCCAAGAGAGACACTCACGAGAAGCGCGAAAACCATAATGATGCGTAACATGCCAGAAACTCCTTCGACGCGTTTCCATGCACCCCATCCCACCACGACGGCTGCCGATATTCAACACGCCCGGCGGTTACACTTTGTAATTGGCGGTGCGGCCCAGCATTGGTTACCGATGCCGTCAGTGTGCTTGACCATCATCGCTCTCCCAATCTCACACTGGGGACTCCGTCGCATGAAATTCAGCCCATTTTTCCT
Organism: Pseudomonadota bacterium; assembly: GCA_021819535.1. GTDB lineage: Bacteria > Pseudomonadota > Alphaproteobacteria > Acetobacterales > Acetobacteraceae > Acidibrevibacterium. The sequence continues at coordinate 4,749 of JAKAQU010000033.1, forward strand.
TGCGCTCCTTCTCACCTTCGGCGCCGGCGCCGCATCGGCGGATGATTGGCACGATGGCGGCTGGCACGATGGCGGCTGGCACGATGGCGGTTGGCACGACGGCGGCTGGCGCGGCGGCGGCTGGGGAGAGCATGAGTGGCACGACTGGCACGAGCATTGGGATGGCCCGGGCTACGGCTACCGCTACGGCGCGCCGCCACCCGTCGTTTACTCTCCACCCCCGGTCTACGCGCCGCCGCCGCCGGTCGCCTATCCGCCGCCGATGTATTATCCGCCGCGCTTCGGCGATGATGACTGAAACGAGGCCGAAACGGCGCGCGTCCCTCGTGTGAGCACCCTGTCGGCGCCGCGGGGATACGACATCCGCGCTGCCTGGCCATCGCCTGTCCGGCGGCTGTTCGTGGCGCGGTTTCTGCGCAGCCTCACGCAAGGCTGCCTGGTCGTCGATTTCACGCTCTATCTCCGGCTTCTGCACTGGACGGGGGCCAGCATCGGCGCGGTGCTGGCGGGAAGCTTCGTGCTCGGCGCCGGGCTCAGCCTGCTGGTTGGTCCGGCGAGCGACCGCTTCGGCTGCAAGCGGCTCCTGATCGGCTATGAAATCATGGTCGCGCTGGCGTTTTTCGCCGTCGCCGTCAGCACCCGACCCTCGGTGATCGCCGCCGCGGCGATATTCGCCGGGTTTGGACGCGGCGCCAATGGCGCGCCGGGGTGTTTCGTTCCGGTTGAATTGAGCTGGCTCGCCGGCTTCGTTCCCGCCGAGCGACGCGGCGCCGCCTATAGCGCCAACACGGCGTCGGGCTTCCTCGGCATGGGCCTCGGCGCGCTGCTCGCCATCGCGCCCGCGCTCTGGGCCGGCATATGGCCGGGGGCGAGCGGCTACCGGCCGCTTTTTCTCGCCGGCGGCGCTTTCGCCTTGGCCATCGCCGCCGTGCTCGCGACCATCCCGGAGCGCCCCGGCCGGCATCCCGCCGTTGATGCGGATGCCGGCGTCCGGCTCGATCCGGGCGAGCGGCGACGGCTCTGGCAACTTGCTCTCATCAGTCTCCTGAGTGGTGTCTCGCTCGGGCTTTCCGGGCCGTTGATCGCCTATTGGTTCGCGGTGAAATTTCATCTCGACCCGCGCGAGATCGCGCCGGTTTTGGCCATGGCCAATGCGGGTGCCGCGCTCTCGGCGTTCATGACCGCTCGGATGACGGTAAAATTCGGCGCCGCGCGCAGCTTCGTGGTTCTCCAGGGACTCGGCGCCGTGCTGCTGCTCGGCTTTCCCCTCATCCCGGTCTTTCCGCTCGCGGCAATGACGTGGGTTCTGCGTTTCGCTTTGGAGCGCGGCGCGATCGGGGCGATGGAGGCGGTGATGATGAACTTGGTTGGCGCGCGCCGGCGGGGCCTCGCCGGCGGCCTCGGCACGGCAGCGCTGGCCTTGCCCCGTGGTCTCGGCCCGTTGCTGGCCGGAAGCTGGATCGCCGCCGGCGATCTCGCAGCGCCGTTCCTGGTCGCGGCACTCTTGCAAGGATTTTATGTCGCGCTGTTCGGCAAAGCCTTTGCCTCGCGGGATCGTGGGTTCAATAAAATTTGATCTTCTTTCATCGCACGGCTATTCGGCAATTTCTATGTCCTGTCATATCAAGTAACTGATAAACATAGCTTATCTATAAATTTTGCAATTGCCATTCATTCGCGCGGGTTACACATTGTTACGCAACGGATGCCGATTTCATGATTTATGGGCCTTTTGCTGGTGAAATCCATACGTGGTGTCAATGCAAGTCTCTTCTTTGCGGCTGGCTGCGGAAAATCTTGCCGCGCGGGAGTTCGCCCCGAGCATCTGCGTTCTGAAATGGGGCGGTCTCGGCAGCGTGCTCACCACGCGGCCGTTTTTACGGGCGCTCCGCGAGCGGTTTGGCCGATCGTGCCAAATCATTTTCATCACCAGCGTGACCAATGCGTCCCTAGTCGAGCGCATGGGGCTGGTTGATGAGATTTGCCCTCTCGATCCCCGCCGCTTTCCTGCCGCCGCGACGATCGCCCTGGCACGGCGGCTGCGCCGCAAGGCGCCCGCCGCGTTCTTCGATCTGCAAATCCACACTCATCGCCGTCTCGCCGCAATGATTTCGTGTCTGAGCGGCGCGTCGCGACGATTCACCTTTTTTCGCCCGCGCGAACAGCCCACGCCCGCGTGTCATGCGGTTTTCGCCAATCCCTTCGCGCCCCTCGATGAACTCTATCTCGAAATGGCCCGCCAGGCTGGTGCCACGCCGACATCCAGGGATGCCTGGCGGCGGCTGGCGATTTCGCAAAAGGACCACGACCGGGCCACGGCATTACTGCATGGCTGGCTTAGGGCAGGCGATCGCCTGCTGATCGTCAACCCCAATGCCTCGGCCACCGCCTATGTCCGGCGCTGGCCCCTCGCGCATTACGCCAGGACCATCGGCATTCTTCTCCGGGACTTGCCGAGATTGAAAATCGCGCTGATCGGCGCGGCCGAAGAAGCCGAGTATGTCGCCGATCTCCGCCGGCTACTTCCGAGCGGCGAGGCGCGGGTAAAAGATTTTGCCGGCCTGACCTCGCTCGGCAGTCTGATGGCGCTGCTTTCGCGGGCCGATTGCCTGCTGAGCAACGACAGCGGTCCGCTGCATCTCGCGCTCGCCCTGGAGACACCGGTGGTTGGCCTGTTTGGGCCGGTTCATCCCGACCACAACGCGCGGCTGGGACGGCCGGAGCGCAAAATCATTCTCTATCAACCGGTATTGTGCAGCCCCTGCGTCCATTACGCGACGGCTCCCCCTTGCGGCGGCAACAATCTCTGCATGCAATCGATCGAACCCGAAAATGCCGCCGCTGCCTGCCGCGCCTTACTTTCACAAAGTCGCCCGTTGCCCACGAGTATTCCACAAAAATGGTAATTGCACCCCCGGGCTGACAGCTACGCGGGAGCGGGTAGCGGAGAGGCTTGGAGCGTCAGCTTGATGGCGCGAAGGGTTGGCATGCCTCGCCGTCGAGCGGTTTCGATGACCCAAGATCCGCGATCGGATTTTGGATAGGGTTGGCGCGTTGGTCTCAAGGGTGTTTTCGGCCTGTTTTGGACAGCCGGCCGGGGATGGTCCCACCGGCAGGGCGTTGTGATCGGTTTCGCTCGCCGGTGCCCTCTGTTTTCGCGAATTTCGGAGGCAGTTCCGCCATCAAGGGCGACCGGTTTTGACTCCGTCGAACGCGCTCGCGTCATGACGTTTCTGGGACGAAATCTCCTTCGGCCAGGATCTGCGCGCAACGCTCGCGGAACATCGCAAAGATTCCAACGCCTCGGCACGGTTGCTGGTGATGGCAGGATAGCGCCAGGGCGAGCGCTCCGCGAACAGGTCCGGCGCCAGCCCGCCATGCGCCGTCAACTCTTCGTCCGTCGCCGCCAATTTGAACGGCAAAACCGTCTACAATGCCCCCATCGCACCCGCCGGGGAACGATCCTCGAACGTCAGTGGCGCCGTTCTTCAGCAAAAACGATGGCCTTTGCAAGTCGCAGAGCCCTTCATCGCGGATTTCGGGCAGGTTGGGTTGCAAAATCGCATGGCCAAGCGTAGTTTAATCAAGCAGCTAGCCGCAACCGACCGAATTTGGGTAACAGGCTGTGCAGGGAGCTGTCCATGTCACTGGGAACCCACGGCGGAACAATCGAAGCCCGCAATCTCAAATCACGAATACCGCTGCTGATCGCACCCATAGCGGCACTATTTTATCCTTTCACACTCAAGGCATTCAACACAAGCGTGACGACGATCACCGCGGCCGGTGCCAGCGGCGAATCGCTGCCGTGGATCATCGCCGCAATCTCGCTCTTACTTGGCTTTGCCGTCCCGGCGATCTCGCTTCTGATGGCCATGCACTTTGCCGAGATCAGCGCGCCCACTGCCACCGAAATCCGAGCCAAGCGCGTCGCGCTGGTCGCGGTTGCGACGCCGGCGATCTTCACCTTCGTCGGCGTCCTGCTCTACATGCTGGACGATCCCGTCCCCGATGCCTGGGCTCTGGTGATATTTTGAGCGGTTGCCGCCGTCATGGTCGCGCGCGGAGACGCAGAACGGCCCGCGCCGACGACAATCGCGCCGGTTCCAGCCGCGTTGCGCGTTGCCCATGGCGTGTCGGCGCTGACCATCATCGCGATCTTTCTTGCGCTCCACATCTCCAATCATCTCATGTTCCTTGCCGGCCCCACGACTTACGATGCCGTGATGAAGGTGTTCCGGCACGTTTACCGCGCCAACGCACTCCAGCCGGCGCTTGTCGCGCTGCTCTTTTTTCAGATCACGACCGGCATCCACTTCGTTTGGCGCTATACACGAGCGCCGTCTGACCGCTTCCAAACCTTCCAAATCGCGTCGGGTGTCTACCTTGCGATTTTCGTGCTCGGGCATATGAACTCGGTCTTTGTGTTCGCCCGCACCTACCTTGGCATCGACACGGGATGGGGCTTCGCGACCGGAGCGCCGGCCGGCCTCGTTCAGGATGCCTGGAACATCCGGCTCGTTCCGCATTACGCGCTTGGCGTGTTTTTCGCGCTTTCGCACATCGCTGCGGGAGCGCGCGTCGTCTTGCTGAATAACGGTGTACGGAAATTGATCGCGGACCGGGTCATGATAAGCGGCGCTTTGGTGGCCGCGCTCGTCGCGGCCATGATCATTCTCGGGATGTGCGGCCTCCGGGTGCAATTCGTGTAGGGGGAAACGCCGAAGAAGGGCGCAACGCGCCTCGCCGGTCGCGAATAGCGCGATCACCTTATCGGGGTAGCGGTTGAGAACGACTACAAAGACGGGCATAGCGACGGTTCACTGCAACTCTTGCGGTACGGGTGTGATCCAAAGTTGAGCGTTCATGCGATGCGCCGTCCTGCTCTTTTGGACGGATTGTCGTTGGCGGCGGCATTTCGTGCGAGGTCCCGCCAATAGGCCTGCCAGTCGCCGTTTATTCGCAAGAGCCGCAGGGCGAGCATGTACTCCGCGTTCTCGACGCGCCGCAAGCTCGGCATCCTGGCCGATCTTCGGATCAAACGCGCGCGCCGCCTGCTACCGCCGCGCCTCCAAGGCGATCTTCGCCTTCAGCGCCGCATCAATCTTCCGTCTCGTCTTGCTCATGTTCCGCTCCGTCTATCACGACAGAACGGCCAATTTCCAACTTAGCCTCTGGTCCCGTTTTCCGGGTCCACTTCAAAACGTCTCGATGCGCCGCGGGCCGTGGCGCCGTTCGATCGTGATCTCGCACGTGCGGCAAGCCAGTGTTTTGATCGCGACACTGGCCAACCGGTGCCAGCAAAACGCCTAAAGTCCTATGCGCAGGCCTTACACCGACGCCGGCGCAACCCAGCGCCGCCATATCCAAGCCATGGGCATCCATCTGATCGGCAAGGAGGCCAATCGCTGGGAGGAGCCATTCTCCCTCGGGGCCGATCCCGAAGCGGAGGCCGCCCTCGCCTCGTTCGGCACTCTCAGGCCCGCGCCTCTGGTATTGTCGCGCGACGGCGTTCGGCGATCTCCGCCTTCATGGCTTTTTGCAGTTTCTCGAAGGCGCGCACTTCGATCTGGCGCACCCGCTCGCGCGAGATGTCGTATTGCTGCGATAGCTCTTCCAGCGTCGTCGGATTGTCCTTGAGGCGACGCTCGATGAGGATGTGACGCTCGCGGTCATTCAGCGTCTTCAGCGCCGAGGCGAGCAGCGCCTTGCGCCCGGAAACCTCCTCCTGCTCGGCGATGACGGTTTCCTGGCTCTCGCTTTCATCGACCAGCCAATCCTGCCATTCGCCTTCGCTGTCGGCGCGGAGCGGGGCGTTGAGGCTATGATCGGGCGCCGTCAGACGGCGGTTCATGTTGATCACGTCCTGCTCCGGCACATCGAGGGCGTGGGCGATCTTGGCGACTTGCTCGGGCTGAAGATCACCGTCATCGATCGCCTGCATCTGACCCTTGAGCCGGCGCAGGTTGAAGAAAAGCTTCTTTTGCGCCGCCGTCGTGCCCATTTTGACCAGCGACCAGCTATGCAGAATATATTCCTGGATGGCGGCGCGAATCCACCACATGGCATAGGTCGCAAGGCGGAAGCCGCGATCGGGGTCGAAGCGCTTCACCGCCTGCATCATGCCGACATTGCCCTCGCTGATCAGTTCGCCCATCGGCAGGCCGTAGCCGCGATAGCCCATGGCGATCTTGGCGACGAGGCGGAGATGCGAGGTGACGAGCTTGTGCGCGGCTTCGGTATCGCCTTCGTCGCGCCAGCGATGCGCGAGTGCCAGCTCTTCTTCCGCCGAAAGCATCGGAAACTTGCGGATCTCCTGGAGATAGCGCGCAAGATTGCCCTCTGGGGCGAGATTGGCGACGGCAGAGGCCATGGTGTTAGGCTCCTTTCGTCCGAATGAGGCTGCCGGGCGCGGAAAAACGCACGTAAGCCATCCTAAAACGATAACCCGGCGAAGCACCTTGATCTGCCGCAACCGATCGCGGCTGAGACGCGAGCCCGGGAGGGTTGAAGGCGGCTTCCCGGATCATAGCTCGCGGCGGCCGGGACCATGAGGAGAGGCTGGTCCCTGAAAAGAAGGGCAGGCTCGCGCTTTCGCTGGAAAACGTGATACAGGACCGATCGAGTCCGGTCAAGCTAAACCCGACATGATGGATAGGAATTAAGAATTCGGGGTGCTTGCCAGTAACGTCAGAAGAGCCTCGAAATCGGCCGGCGGTGGCGCCGTGAAGGTGAGTTTGGCGCCGGCGCGGGGGTGGACGAAGCCGAGTTCGGCGGCGTGAAGGGCCTGGCGGGGAAAATCCAGAAGCCGGCCGCGAAGGGGCTCCGGCAGGGTTTTCGCCGCGGCGGGAAGCCGGCGGAGATAGAGCGGATCGCCGATCAGCGGGTGGCCGCGGCTGGCGAGATGAACCCTGATCTGATGCGTCCGCCCGGTCGCGAGCCGGCAGGTGAGGAGCGAGACGGCGCCGAACCAGCTCCGCTGCAGGGTGTAATGGGTCAGCGCCGCCTTGCCGCCGGTGGCGCGGACGGCCATGCGCTTGCGGTCGCGCGGATCGCGGCCGATCGCCCCCTCGATGCTGCCGGCGGCCGGGGCGGGAAGGCCCCAGGCGAGCGCGAGATAGGTGCGATCCAGCGCGCGGGTGGCAAAAATCTCGGTGAGCCGCGCCATCATCCACTCGGTTTTGGCGGCCACCATCACGCCCGACGTGTCTTTATCCAGGCGGTGGACGATACCGGGCCGCTTCTCCCCGCCGATGCCGGCGAAATCGGCGCCGCAATGGGCGAGGAGAGCGTTGACCAGCGTGCCATCCGGGTTGCCGGGGGCGGGGTGAACGACGAGGCCGGCCGGTTTGTCGAGCACGATCAAATCCTCGTCCTCGAACAGGACGGAAAAAGGAATGGCTTGCGCTGCCGGCCGCGCCGGGGCGGCGGGCGGCGGATGCAACGTGTAGCGCGCACCGACGCGAACCGAGATTGCGGCCTCGCCGAGCACGGCCCCGCCGCAGCGCGCGCAGCCGGCGGCGATCAGTGCCTGGATGCGGGCACGGGAGAAAGCCGGGAATGACGCGGCAAGAAACCGGTCCACCCGCTGTCCGGCGGCGTCCGGTGGGGCGACGACGGTTAAAATCTCGCCCCCCTCTTGTTTCTCGCCATCTTGTCTCTCGCGTGCCTCGTCGGGCTGGGATAAGAAAATCCGCATAGAAACCATTATAGCGCGTTCATCGCCGCATGTGCGGGCATGCATGCGTGGAGAAGAAGTATGCGGGCGCTGAAGACGCTAACCCTGGTCATGGCGGTCATGATCGTCGCCGGCACGGCGACGCTCGCGGTGCTCATCGTAAGACGCGTCGCGATCCCGGTTTCGGGCGCCAGCGCGACCATCCGGCTCGATGAGCCACCTTCGAGCGAGATCGCGGCGATCGCGAGCGAGGGGCCCGGCCAGTTGGCGCTGTTGCTACGCGGCGGCGGGCCGGACCGGGTCGTCGTCGTCGATCTCGCGAGTGGGAAAGTGCGGGCGCGGATCGGCATCAACCGCTGAGCGCACTCTCCGGCGTGGGAGTGGCGGCGGGCAGGTCGAAGAAATTCACCGCCGCCGAGGCACGCCCGACGATCGCGCGCAAGGCAGGATTTTCAGGACCATTTTCGTCGGTCAACGCGTCCATGGGCACGAAATATTCGTGCGGATGCGGGATCTGGCTTGCGGCAAATCCCTGATAGTGTCTGGTTTTTAGCCCATAGAGGACGCGGAGGTCGCGCACCGGCAAGATCAACGGCGTCACCGGATCGCCACGTAGAACACCGATCGCCCGCCAGCGCGGCGTCTCGTCGCTGCTGCTGATCGGCGACAGCAGCCACGGCACCGGACACACCGCGAGCAAGGATTGGGTGCTCGGGGCAAAGCGCGAGCGCTTATCGAGCAGGTTTTGCAGTGACCCGCACGCTTCGATCGCGAATATATCCACATAAGGCTCCACAGCGGTGCCGCCGAAATTGAGCCATAATCCATCCGGCAGGGTGCGGAGGCGATCGCTTCCAGGGAATTTCAAAAAAGGATTGCAAACCCCTGTTTTAATGTCGGGCCTACCTCGTAACCACCTGTCCAAACCATGTGCCCTCGGTGGCAGGCCCGGTGGCCGCTGCGGCCATTTCTGCAAACGGGCTCTAACCAGCGCATCGAGTGAGCGATACTCGCGCATTGAAATGTTCTCCCACACCAAGCAACTGTTAAGAGGTGTTAAGGAGGAAGGGTATATCTCCCGGAGATTGAAAACGGAAGAAATATTTTAACCTTGAGTAGTTTACCAGCGGAATTCACTCGCCGAATCATAGGCGGAGTCTGATGTAAATTCGAGATTTGCGCGTGAATGGGCGAAGATATTGTTCACGTTGGCGCATGGGAACGGTAAATTCAGTCGCCGGGAATGCGAGTCTTTGGAATCTCTTGGCAAGGTTTCTTCATATTACTTGCCAACACCCTGTGGATAATTTTATCCACAGATAGACATGCAAAATTCAGATATTTGA
>JAKAQU010000368.1 GCA_021819535.1 Pseudomonadota bacterium
TCGAAGGGCTTTGGCTCCGCACCGGGCGGCAGGTTTTTCTCGATCTTTTTCATTACTGGATAAAAATATTTGCGATCGGCTTCGCGATGGGCGTGGTTTCCGGCATCGTGATGTCGTATCAATTCGGCACCAATTGGGGCAGTTTTTCCGACAAGGCCGGGCCAGTCATCGGCCCGTTGCTGGGTTATGAGGTGCTGACCGCCTTCTTTCTCGAATCCGGCTTCCTCGGGGTCATGCTGTTCGGCATGAACCGGGTCGGGCGGGGGCTCCATTTCCTCGCCACCTGCCTCGTCGCCATCGGCACCCTGATCAGCGCCTTCTGGATCCTCGCGGTCAATTCCTGGATGCAGACCCCGGCGGGCTTCACCATGACGGCGGATGGCCGCTTTCTACCGGCGGATTGGCTGGCGATCATTTTCTCCCCCTCCTTCCCCTATCGCCTCGTTCACATGGTGCTCGCGACCTATCTCAGCGTCGCCTTTCTCGTCGGTGCCGTCGGCGCCTGGCATGTGCTGCGCGATCGCACCAATGAAGGGGCGCGGGTGATGATGTCGATGGCGCTCTGGATGGCGCTCGTCGTCGCGCCGATCCAGATTCTCGCCGGCGACGCCCATGGCGAGAACACGCTCGCCCATCAGCCGGTAAAGGTAGCGGCGATGGAGGGGGATTGGGTCGATCCCGCGCCCGGCGCCGGCGAGCCGCTGGTTCTATTCGCCTGGCCGGACGAGCGGGCGGTGGCCAACCGCGCCGAAATCGCCATCCCCCATCTCGGCTCGCTCATTCTGACCCATAGCTGGGATGGCGTGATCAAGGGGCTCCGCGATTTCGCGCCCGCCGACCGGCCGCCGGTCGCGGTCGTGTTCTATGCCTTCCGGATCATGGTGGCGCTCGGCTTTCTGATGGCGGCGATCGGGCTGCTCGGCGCATTCTTACGCTGGCGCGGCCGGCTTTACGACACCCGCCCGCTCCTTTGGCTGATGGTGGCGATGGCCCCTTCCGGCTTCGTCTCCGTCCTCGCCGGCTGGACGGTGACCGAGGTCGGGCGCCAGCCCTATACCGTCTATGGCTTGCTGCGGACGGTGGACAGCGCCTCGCCGATCGCGGCCCCGGGGGTCGCGACCTCGCTCATCGCGTTCGTGATCGTCTATTTCCTGGTCTACGGCGCCGGCATCACGTTTCTCCTCCGCCAGATGGCCCGCCCGCCGCTGCCCGGCGAGGGGGGCGCGCCGAAAGCGCCCTCGCGCGCCGCCGGGCTGATGCCTGGGCCGGCGGGCGCGATCGAGGACATCCCCCCCACCGCCGCGGAGTGACCGTCATGGCCGATGCCCTGCCGCTGATCTGGGCCGGATTGCTGGCCTTCGCCATTCTCGCCTATGTCGTCCTCGACGGGTTCGACCTCGGCGTCGGCATCCTGTTTCTCGTCGAGCACGACGAAGACGACCGCGACGTGATGATGAACACCATCGCCCCGGTCTGGGACGGCAACGAGACCTGGCTCGTGCTCGGCGGCGGCGGGTTGTTCGCGGTTTTTCCGCTCGCCTATGCCGTGGTGATGCCGGCGCTCTATGCCGCGATCATCGGCATGCTGCTGGCGCTCGTGCTGCGCGGCGTCGCCTTCGAATTCCGCTTCAAAACCCGGACCCGCTTTGGGCGGCGCCTCTGGAACCTCGCCTTCACCGCGGGCTCGCTGTTCGCCGCGATCTGTCAGGGCCTGGCGCTCGGCGGGCTGGTGCAGGGGGTTCACGTCGCCAACCGCGCCTATGCCGGCGGGTGGTGGGACTGGATGACGGGGTTTACCATTCTCTCCGGCCTTGCGGTCGCGACCGGCTATGCCCTCCTCGGCGCGACCTGGCTGATCTGGCGCACCGAGGGGGAATTGCAGGCGCGCTGCCGCCGCCATGCCCGCGCCCTCGGGGTCGCGGTTCTCGCGCTGATCGTCGTCGTCAGCCTGTGGACGCCGATGCTCAATCCGCGCTTCGCCGCGCGCTGGTTCGCCTGGCCGGAAATCGCGCTCACCAGCCCGGTGCCGATCCTCGTCGCCTTGCTCGCCTGGGTCTTCTGGCACGGCCTCTCGCGCCGCCATGATGCAACGCCGTTCCTTGCCGTTCTCGGCTGGTTCGTGCTCTGCTTCGCCGGGCTCGGGATCAGCCTTTACCCCTTTATCGTGCCGCCCGATCTCACCATCTGGCAGGCGGCGGCGCCGCCGGCGAGCCAGGGGTTCCTGCTCGTCGGCGCTCTCGTGCTGGTGCCGATCATTCTTGCCTATACCGGCTATGCCTATTGGGTGTTCCGCGGCAAGGTACGGGCGGGGGCGCATTATCATTGAGTTTTTGCAACCGATGACGCGCCGGCTGATCTGGTTCGTGCTGCTCTGGGCGGCCGGGGCCGGCGTGACCATCGCGGTTGCGGGTGCGCTGCGCTGGGTGCTGATCGGGCGCGGGGTCTGACGCCATCGCGCTGACACGAACCAAGGGAGGGCGCGGTGAGGGCGCGGGATGACATCGATGCCGTGCTGGAGAAAGCCGTGGCCGCGGGCGATGTCGTCGGCGTCGTCGCACTCGCGGCCGACGCCGACGGCGTGATCTATCGGGGTGCGGCCGGTGTGCGCGGGCGCGGCGATCCCGCACCGATGGCCGAAGATAGCGTCTTCTGGCTCGCGTCCATGACCAAAGCGGTGACCTCGGTCGCGGCGATGCAACTGGTCGAGGAAGGGATGCTGGCGCTCGATGCGCCGATCGCGCCGATCCTCCCGGAATTGGCCGACCGCCCGGTGCTCGACGGCTTCGATGACGCCGGCCGCCCGCGTCTTCGTCCGGC
>JAKAQU010000369.1 GCA_021819535.1 Pseudomonadota bacterium
GACCCTCAATTATCTGCCGCACGCCCAGGAAACCGCGATCGTGATGGCCAAACTGGGGGTGGCACCTTCGGATGCCGCCAAGAAAAAGCAGATCGAAAGCATGGTGGCGCTCGCCGATCTCACCCGCGCCGGCTTCATCAACGGCGACATCTCGACCGTGATGTCACCGCGCACGGTGCTGACCTGGGCCGAGAACGCCGAGATTTTCGGCGATATCGGCTTCGCCTTCCGCGTGACCTTCCTCAATAAGTGCGACGAGGCGGAGCGCGCGACGGTCGCCGAGTATTATCAGCGCTGCTTCAACGCCGAACTCCCGACCGGCGTTGCGCCGCGCCGGGGGATCTGAACGCAGGCATGGCTCAGCCCCCGGAGAACAGCCGCAGCGAGGCGTTCAAGCGCGCGACCTCGGGCGCTCTCCGCGCTCTCGCCGCGGCCCCCGAGATCGATGTGACCTATCATCCCGGCCCTGCCGGCCTGATCGGGAAAAAGGCGCGCCTGCCGGTGCCGACGCGCGCTTTGCCGGCGGCTGAAATGGCCAAGCTGCGCGGCTCCGCCGACAGTCTGGCGGTGCGCCTTCGTTATCACGATGCCGCTTTGCACCAGGCCCGCAGCCCGGCCAGCCGCGAGGCGCGCGAAGTGTTCGATGCCCTCGAACAGGCGCGCGTCGAGGTGGTGGGCGCGCGCCACATGGCGGGGGTCGCCGCCAATCTCGAGGCGCGGCTGGTGGAGAGCCTCGGGGCTGATCACGCGGCGCTGAGCCGGCGCGAGCAATTGCCGCTCGCCGGCGCGCTCTCGCTTCTCGCGCGCGAGCGCATGTCGGGCGAGGCGATGCCGGCGGCGCTGCGCACGGCCCTCGCCGAATGGCGCGAGGCGCTCGGGGCGGAGGCTTTGGCGGCGTTCGACGATCTCGCGAAGGCGCAAGACGATCAGGCGATCTTCGCCCGCGCCGCGCGCCGGCTGCTCGCCAATCTCGACATCGCCGAGGCCGAAGCCGAGGCGAGCGAGAGCGAGGAAGGCGGCGAGGGCGCGGACTCGCCCGACGGGCCGGAGGATAATGCGCCGCAGGCGGCGGGGGATGCCGAAAGCGAGGCCGAACAGCTCAGCGGTGCGGCGAGCGAGACGATGGAAGGCGAGGCGAGCGAGGACGAGGCCGGTGAGGCCGATGAGGCGGATGGCGCCGCCGAGGGGGATGAGCACCCGGGCGGTATGCGCCCGCCGCAAGTAGCCCCGCCGGGCCCCAACGAGCCGGTTTATCACCCCTATACCCGCGCCTTCGATGAGGAGATCGCCGCGGAAACGCTCTGCGATGCCGACGAATTATCGCGTTTGCGCCAGCAGCTCGACCAGCAGCTCCAGCATTTGCAGGGCGTGGTGAGCAAACTCGCCAACCGCCTGCAACGCCGCCTGCTTGCGCAGCAGACCCGCGCCTGGGAGTTCGATCTCGAAGAAGGCATGCTCGATGTCGGGAGGCTTGCCCGCGTCGTCGTCAACCCCTTGCAATCACTCTCCTATAAGCGTGAGCGCGAGACTGATTTCCGCGATACCGTGGTGACGCTGCTGATCGATAATTCCGGCTCGATGCGCGGCCGCCCGATCACGGTCGCCGCGATGTGCGGCGATATCCTTGCGCGCACGCTGGAACGCTGCGCGGTCAAGGTCGAGATCCTCGGTTTCACGACGCGGGCCTGGAAGGGCGGCCAAAGCCGCGAGCGCTGGGTCGCCGACGGCAAGCCGCGCGACCCGGGTCGGCTCAACGACCTTCGCCACATCATCTATAAGGCGGCCGATGCGCCGTGGCGGCGGGTGCGCAAGAATCTCGGCCTGATGCTGCGCGAGGGGTTGCTCAAGGAGAATATCGACGGCGAAGCGCTGCTCTGGGCCTATCGCCGCCTCGTCGTCCGGCCCGAACACCGGCGTATCCTGATGGTGATCAGCGACGGCGCGCCGGTCGATGACAGCACGCTCTCGGTCAATCCCGGCAACTACCTCGAACGCCATCTGCGCGAGGTGATCCGCGAGATCGAACGTGCCGGCGCCGTGGAATTGACCGCGATCGGCATCGGCCACGACGTCACGCGCTATTACCGCCGTGCGGTGACCATTGTGGACGCCGAGGAACTGGGGGGGACGATGATGAAGAATCTCGCCGAGTTGTTCGACGAAGACATCGCCGCCGCCTGGGCGCGCGCCAGCATCGAACGCGCCCCCCTGGTCGCCTGACCGCGAAGACCAGGGTTTTCGCGGCTGAGGTAAAAACGTCTGTCTTAACGACCGCTCAGCTTTTCCCGGCTTTGTGGCGGGCGGCTTCTTCGGCGCTCGTGACCCCACCATGGGCGGCCGACCAGGCGACCGGATCTTCGAGAAAGCGCCGCACGGCGGCGAGGGCGGTTTCGGAAAAAGCGCCGCGATCGCGGCAGGCATCGAGCACATCCCACCACGTCGCGAGATGGTGGAGCGAAATCCCCATGCCGGCCAAGGTCTGCAAGCTGCCAGGAAAGACGCCGTAGAAGAAAACCACGAAAGCGTGTTCGATGATCGCGCCGGCCTCGCGCAGCGCTTGCGCGAATTGGATTTTCGACTGCCCGTCGGTGGTGAGATCTTCGACGAGCAAGGTGCGTTTGCCTTCCGGCACGTCGCCTTCGATCAGGGCGTTTCGTCCGAATCCCTTTGGTTTTTTGCGAATATAGGCCATCGGCGCCAACAGGCGATCGGCGATCCAGGCGGCGAAGGGGATGCCGGCCGTCTCGCCCCCGACGACCGCATCGAGGCTTTC
>JAKAQU010000370.1 GCA_021819535.1 Pseudomonadota bacterium
ACGAGAAGATCACTAGCAAGTTAAAAGAAAGATAGGCCCGCGACGAAAGCCGCGGGCCAAGTTTGGGGAGGAAACACCAGTCACACGGCGGGATGAGGAAAACCCTCTTCCTGGCCGTGATGATGGGCTGCGACGCAGCTTCTGTCCACAGAATTCCGCGCCATTTGCGCGGTTTTTTTATTCAATCAGCAAAATTTTAGGCAAATTTCAGGCAAATAGCCCAAATCTTGGGCGGCTTTTGGTCAATCGTTGGGCGCCGCAAGAATGCCGTGGCGAAAGCTCAGCCAATCGCTCTTGATCACCGCGACACACCCGCCCCAGATCACCGCCGCGATCACCGTCGTCGCCAGGATTTTGCGCAAGAGACGGGGATTGTCCGGCGCACCGCGCCAGCCGGTATGCGGATCGGGATCATCGGTGCTGCGCACGCCGAAGGGCAGCACCGCGAACAGCACCACCCACCAGATGAGCACATAAAGCACCAGGCCCGTAAACCAGCCCATGATTACACCCGCAGCACATGGATCTCGACTTTCGGCCGCTTTTGCAACCGCCGCCCGAGCACACGGCGAAGCGCCGCCCGTGCCGCGTCCTGCAAGCCCGCGCCGTCCTGGCGGAGCGAGGCCGGCAGATCGGCCAGCGCCGATGCGAAATCATCGGCCAACGCCAAGGCTTCCTCATCACCGGGGGCAAACAGGCCCGGCGCGCTGATCTGCGCCCGCCCGCGCAGACGCCCGGCCTGATCGACGGCGACACTGGCAACCACGACGCCGTCGCGCAGCATCCGCCGCCGCGCCGCCATGACGTCGCCCGCGAGTGGCAAAAGCCGCCTGCCATCGACCGCGAGCCGCCCGACCGGCGCGCTCTCCGCGACCTCCGGTGCGCCCGGCGCCAAAGTCACGATATCGCCGTCTTCGATCAGAAAAGGCCGCACGCCCATTTCATGCGCCAATTCCGCCTGCGCCGCGAGATGGCGCCATTCGCCATGCACCGGCACCACATAACGTGGCCGCACCAGCCGATAGAGCCGCCGCAACTCATCGCGCGCAGGATGGCCCGAGACATGGATCATATGATCGCCCTCGGTCATCACGCGCACACCGCGACGAACCAGATTATCCTGCATGAGGCCGATCGCCTGCTCGTTTCCGGGGATGACACGGCTCGAAAACAGCACCGTATCGCCTTCGCCGAGCGCGATATGGGGATGTGCGTCGGAGGCGATCCTGGCGAGTGCCGAGCGGGGCTCACCCTGGCTTCCGGTGACCAGAATGAGAAGCTCGTCATCGGCAATGTCGTTCGCCGCATCCTCGGTGACGAAGGGCGGGAGCGCCGCGAAATAGCCGCAGGCGCGCGCCGCGGCATCGAGGTTGCGCAACGCGCGGCCGACCAGGGCGACCCGCCTTCCCGCCGCCTGCGCCGCGAGCGCGATGCTTTCGACGCGGGCGACGTTGGAGGCGAAACAGGTGACCGCGATCCGCCCTTCCATCCCGCGAATGAGCGCCGCGAGATTGCGCCGCACTTCCGCCTCCGAACCCGAATGCCCCTCGACCATCGCATTGGTCGAATCGCAAATCATCGCCAGCACACCGCGTTCGCCAAGTGCGGCAAGGGCTGCCTCGTCGGTGGGCGGGCCGATCAACGGGTTCGGATCGAGCTTCCAATCGCCGGTATGGAGGATCAGCCCCGCCGGCGTCTCGATCGCGAGCGCCTGCGCCTCGGGGATGGAATGGGCAACCGGGATCATGCGGACGCGAAACGGCGGGAGATCGATCTCGCCGCCGGGTGCGACGACGATGAGCTTCACGGCGGCGAGCAATTGCGCCTCGGCAAGCTTCCGGCGCAGCATGGTGGCGGCAAAGGGGGTTGCATAGACGGGGCAGCCCAGTTCCGGCCATAAATGCGCGACCGCCCCGAGATGGTCCTCATGGGCGTGGGTCAAAACCAGACCCAGCAACGTGTTGCGGCGCGCGGCAATGAAGCCGGGATCCGCAACCAGGATCTCGGCCTCCGGAAATGCGGGGCCGGCAAAGCCGATCCCGCAATCGACCGCGAGCCAGCGCCCGCCACAGCGATAGAGATTGAAATTCATCCCGATCTCGCCGGTGCCGCCGAGCGGCAGGAAAGCGAGGTCGTCAAAAGAGGATTCCGTCACGAGATTTCGTTACACTCCATGGTCGCGTTGGCTTCAAATCGGGCGGGATCGATCCTGATCCCAAGGGGGAGCGGGATTACGCAGCGCCAAGAGCCGCAATCCCTCCAGGGTGAGGTCGGGATCGATGCGGGTGATCACGCTCGTGCCTTCGGCGAGCAGCGGCGCGAGGCCGCCGGTTGCCACCACCTTGAGCGTCACTTGAAGCTCGGTCTGGATGCGAGCGACCATCCCCTCCACCAGCCCGACATACCCCCAATAAATGCCGGATTGCATGGCCGGAACGGTCGCCCGCCCGATCACCCCCTGCGGGCGGCCGATACCGATGCGCGGCAGCCGTGCGGCCGCCTGATGCAGGGCCTCGATCGAAAGATTGATCCCGGGCGCGATCGCCCCCCCGAGATAGGCACCATCCTCGGCGACGACATCGAAGGTCGTCGCCGTGCCGAAATCGATCACCACCAGCGGCCCCTGATAGCGTTGATGCGCCGCCAGCACGTTGAGCAGGCGATCCGCGCCTACCTCCGCCGGCTGATCGACCCGGATCGCAAATCCCCAGTCGAGATGGGAGCGTGCCACCAGCGGCTCAACGCTGAACCAGTCGCGGCAGATCGGAA
>JAKAQU010000371.1 GCA_021819535.1 Pseudomonadota bacterium
GGCGCGATGGCGGCGGAGCGTGCGCCTTGCCTTGGCATCGGGGTCCGGGGTCATGAAGGGGATAGCGCTTAGCATGGGCGCGCCCGATTGGCACCCCACCCGCGATCGCCATCGCCGACAGACAAGCGGCCAAGCGACCCCGGGGACGGGGCGCGAGGTAGGAAATTCTTCATCAATAACCCTGATACTGGCCACGAATACGAGCCCATGACCAGCCTGGAAGAGGCGCCGAATGACCCTGGCTTCATCCCGTCCGCGGGCCAGTCGCGTTGAAGCGCCGGTCTCTTCGCCTCCGGTTTCGTCACTTTCGGAGATTCACCCGCCGCGGCGATCCGCCAGCCGGGCGCGGCCCGGTGAAGACGCAGCACTGCGCCGCGCCTTTTTCGCCCTCGATGAGGGGATCCTGCTGCTCGACGCCGAGTTGCGGCTGCTGCTCTGCAATCCGGCGGCACGCCGGCTGCTCGGTTGGGTCGGCGCGCCACCTAAGCGGGGGCTCGGGCTTGCAGCGCTCCTCGAACACGCGAGCGCACTCGCGGCGGATGATCGGGCCAAGCTTCGCGATCATTGCGCGGCCCTCCGCGCCGGCGGCGCGCAACCGGACCCGGAAAGTGACGCGAAAGAGACATGGGTCGTGCTTCATGATCTCGGGGCGCGGCTTTGCTCGCTCGGCCGGCATGGCATCGTGGTCTCGTTTCCCGCCGGCGGCGAGAATGGTGAGGCAGCACTCCGCGACCCGCTCACCGGGCTCGGCAATCGCCGCGCCTTTCAAGCGGCGCTGGCGGCCGCCCTCGCCCGGCCGACGACGGAGGCGGCACTCCTGCTCCTCGATCTCGACCGCTTCAAGCACATCAATGATTCACTCGGCCATCCGGTCGGCGATACGTTGCTGCGCCTGGTCGCCAAGCGGCTCCGCGCGAGCCTGCGCGCGGGTGATATCCTGGTGCGCCTCGGCGGTGACGAATTTGCCGTGCTGCTGCCGCGCGCCGAGGGGGCTGACGCGCTGGCGGAACGGCTGGTCGATCTCCTGAGCCGCCCCTATCTGGTCGAAGGGCATCTCGCCAATATCGGGGTCAGTATCGGCATCGCGCTCGCCCCGGCGGACGCGGTGGAAGGGGAATTGCTGCTCCGGCGCGCCGATCTCGCGCTCTATGCCGCGAAGGCCGCCGGAAGACGGCGGTTTTGCCGCTTCCACCCGGAGATGGATGCCCGCGCCCAGGCGCGCCAGGCGCTTGAGACCGATCTCCGCCGCGCCGTCGCCCTCGGCCAGTTCCACTTGCATTACCAGCCATTGCTCGAAGTTGCCTCGGGCGAGGTGATCGGCTTCGAGGCGCTGCTGCGCTGGAACCATCCGACGCGGGGGGTGGTCTCGCCGGTGGAATTCATCCCGCTGGCCGAGGAAATCGGCCTGATCGTGCCGATCGGCGAATGGGTGCTGCGCCAGGCCTGCCGCACCGCCGCGACCTGGCCGGAGCCGATCGGGGTCGCCGTCAATGTCTCTCCCATGCAGTTCGCCGATAGCGCGCGGCTGCTCCGTGCCGTCGGCGAGGCGCTGGCGAGTTCGGGCCTGCCCGGAAGCCGGCTCGAAATCGAGATCACCGAAAACGTGCTGCTCCGCGATGGCGCCGAGACGCTCGCCATTCTGCACGATTTGCGCAGCCTCGGCGTGCGCATCGCCATGGATGATTTCGGCACCGGCTATTCCTCGCTCAGCCAATTGCGCAGCTTTCCCTTCGACAAGATCAAGATCGATCGCTCTTTCGTCAGCCAAATCGAGGCAGGAAACGGCGGCAGGGAAGTGGTGCGCGCGATCGCCGCCCTCGGTGCGAGCCTCGGCATGACGGTGACGGTCGAGGGCGTCGAGACCGAGGCGCAGGCCAGTTTCGTTGCCGCGAGCGGCGGGCATCAGATGCAAGGCTATCTGATCAGCCGCCCGGTTCCCTCGGAAGCCGTGCCGGCACTGCTCGCGGCCTCCCCCGCACCCCGCCGCATGGTGGATATTTCCTCTCCCGCAAAATGAGACGGAGCAGCAACGCAGGATGAAACAGGAACTCTATCGCGTGGTCTATTGCAGCCGCATACGGCTTTCCGGCGGAGAGGCCCGCATCGCCGGGGAATTGCGCCAAATCCTTGCCACCTCCCGGCGCAACAACGCGCGCGCCGATATCAGCGGCGCTTTATTGTTCGCGAACAACTGCTTCGCCCAGACGCTGGAAGGGCCGCGGGCGGCGGTGGAGCAGTGTTTCGAGCGGATCCAAAATGATCCCCGCCATGCCGATGTCACGGTGCTGGAATACGGCGTCACCGCGGCGCGCGAATTTCCCAAATGGTCGATGGCCTTCGCCGGCGATCCCGCCACCACCACCCATGACCCGCTCGCCTTCGTGGTTTTCGAGGGGGCTTTTGCCCGATCGCGCCCGGATTCGGGCTCGGCCATGCTCGGGCTGCTGCATGGCCTCGTGCGCCGTGAAGAGGCCTGGGCATTGGCCTGACCCTGTTTTCGCGCCGACCGGGGGCTCCCTGACCAGGGTTCCGGCGCGGCGCAGCGAAATGGTTGCGGGAATCTTTGCGGCGCTGCACAATTTGCCGCATGGACGAAAACGCTCGCCCCCCCGCCGATGCGATCGCGGCCGAATTGGGAGAAATCCTGGAGGCGATCAGGGCGCGCGCGGCGGAAGAGCCGTTCGGCAATCCGGTGCTCGCCCTCGCCCTTGCCATCAGCCGGCGGATCGATCAGGGGAAGCTCGATCTTCCGGCCA
>JAKAQU010000372.1 GCA_021819535.1 Pseudomonadota bacterium
CCTGGCGCCCCGTCTGCTCGCCGGCGCCGGCCCCGGCCTTCTCGCCCGCGTGCTCCGCGCCCTGGTCGAGGGCGGGCGGCATCAGGAGGTGTTCGGCTTCATCCTCGGCCAGTTCAAGGACACCATCAATGCCAAGGAAGAGCAGCTCCGCCAGGCGATCGAGGAGCGGGTGCGCGAGCAGGGCGGGCGGCTGATCGGCTGGGCGCTCGGCGCCTCGATCGCGCGCCGGGTGCTGACGGCGATGAACACCGAACTCGACAAAATGGGGCCGGACGGATCGGAACTCCGTCTCGCCTTCGATGAGTGGATCCGCCGCGAGATCGAACGGCTGGAAGACGACCCGGCGCGCGCCGGGGAAATCGCCGCCGCCTTCCGCCGCGTCCTCACCCACCCGACGCTCCAGGCATGGCTCTGGGACATCTGGGCCCGGCTTCGCCTCGCCCTCGAAGCCGACGCGGCCAATCCCGAGGGCAGAACCGCCCATTTCCTCGCCGAGCAGCTTGCCGCCCTCGGCACCCAGCTCGCCGCCGACCCCAAGAGCCGTGCCGGCGTCGGCCGTGCCGCCGAGCGCGCGGTCGCGGCACTGCTGCCATCGGCGCGGGCCGAATTGTCTCGCTTCATCGCCGCCGTCATCGGCGGTTGGGACGATGCGACGCTGACCGCGCGGCTGGAGCTGCGCATCGGCAAGGATCTGCAATATATCCGTATCAACGGCACCCTCGTCGGCTTCCTCGCCGGCGGCGTGCTCCATCTCGTGATCAACGCCCCCCTCTTGATGCACATCTTGTTCGGAAGCCAGTGACGCGATGATCAAACTTTCCGTTCTCGACCAATCGACCATCGTATCCGGCCGCGCGCCCGCCGACGCCATTCAAGAGAGCCTTGCGCTTGCGCGCCATTGCGAAGCACTCGGCTATGCCCGCTACTGGCTCGCCGAGCATCACAACTCCCCGAGCCAGGCCGGCACCGCGCCGGAAATCCTGATCGCCGCCATCGCCGCGACGACGGCGCGCATCCGCGTCGGCAGCGCCGGGGTGATGCTGCCGCATTATGCGGCGCTCAAGGTCGCCGAGCAGTTCCGCGTGTTGGAGGCGATCGCGCCCGGGCGGATCGATCTCGGCGTCGGGCGCGCGCCGGGATCGGACGGGCGGACGGCATTCGCCCTCAACCCGCACGCCGACACCGCCGCCGAGCATTTTCCAGCGCAACTCCGCGATCTGATGGCCTGGGTGCGGGGCGAGCCCCTGGTCGAAAACCACCCTTTCCGCGCGGTTGCCGCACAGCCCGCCGGCGCGAGCGCACCCGAAATCTGGGTGCTCGGCAGTTCCAATTATGGCGCCGAGGTCGCGGCCTATTTCGGCCTGCCGTTCTGCTTCGCCCATTTCATCACCGATGGACGAGGGACGGAGGAGGCGCTGGCGCTCTATCGCGAAGCCTATCGTCCGAGCGCCCGTCATCCGGCGCCGCGCGCCGCACTCTGCCTCTGGGGGTTTGCCGCCGACAGCGCGGACGTGGCGGAATATTGGTTTTCCTCCCGCGCCCTCTGGCGGCTCGGGCGCGATCGCGGCGCCTTCGCGCCCTTGCCGACGCCCGAGGAAGCGCTTGCTCATCCCTATACCGACGCCGAGCGTGCGCATATCGGGCGGCTCAAGGAACATGCCATCTACGGGACACGGGAGGCGACGGCGGCGCGCATCCGCAATCTCGCGGCGCGGCACGCGGTGGCCGACATCGTCGTTCTCACGACCATCGCCGATCCGGAGATCCGGCGCCGCTCCTACACTCTTCTCGCCGAGGCTTTCGCCGGCTGAGCCGGATCAGAGCAGGAAAATCGCCATCAGGATGAGGAGCAGGGCGACGCCGCTCGCCGCAATCACGGTGAAATGGGTGAAGCCGGCCCAGAAACGCTGGCGGTCGGCGAGGAATTCACCCTCGGTCAGGGAATGCGCGGAAGCGGATGGATTGGCCATGAGACTGCCTCGTTGTGACGTGATTTGCCGCTATTTTTAAGCGGCAAGGATAGCCTGCGGCAAGGGGTTGCAGAGGAACGCATCGGCTGCCGGCGAGAGTGGCTCGCCGGTGAGAAAGGCTCGGAGTGCAGCCGGGTAGAGCCGGTGTTCGAGCGCGAGCACGCGGGCGGCGAGCGTCACCTCGTCGTCCCCCGGTAGCACCGGCACCGCGCCCTGGGCGAGGAGAGGCCCCTCATCCATCCCCTCCGTCACCAAATGGACGCTGCAGCCATGCAGCTTGACGCCGGCGGCGAGCGCCCGGGCATGGGTGTCGAGGCCGGGAAAGGCGGGCAGCAGGCTCGGGTGGATATTGAGCATCCGCCCGGCATAGCGGCCGACGAGCCACGGCGTGAGCAGGCGGAGATAGCCGGCGAGGCAGACGATCTCGACGCCGAAGCGATCGAGTTCGGCCGCCAGCGCCGCCTCGTGCGCGGCGCGGTCGCGCCCGAACGGGCGGGCCGGGACCGCGATCGCCGCGACCCCCTCGGCACGGGCGAGCGGAAGCCCCTCGGCAGCGGCGCGGTTGGCGAGAACGACGGCGATCTCGGCCGGATAATCCGGCGCCCGCGCCGCCGCCAGCAGCGCCATCATGTTGGAGCCGCGGCCGCTGATCAGAACCCCGACCCGGCGCCGCGCCCCCCCTTTCATGCCAGCCAGCCGGCGGGCGGCGTAATCGTGAGTGCGGCGGGTGCGGCGGGGTCGTCGGCGGCCAGGATA
>JAKAQU010000034.1 GCA_021819535.1 Pseudomonadota bacterium
CGAGGAAAAAGCCTGTTTCGCGGTAACCGAGCCGGATGTCGGGCTCAACACGACGGAACTCAAGACGCGGGCCGAGCGGAGTGGTGACACCTATATCGTCCATGGCCAGAAGATCTGGATTTCGACCGCGGGTGTTGCCGATCGCATGCTGCTCCTCGCGCGCACGACACCCCTCGATCGGGTGCGGCGCAAGAGCGAGGGGCTGAGCCTCTTTTACACCAAGCTCGACCGCCGCTCCGTCGAAGTGCGCAAGATCGAAAAAATGGGGCGGCACGCGGTCGATTCGAATATGCTGTTCATCGATGGTCTCGCGATCCCCGAGGCCGATCGCATCGGCGCCGAAGGGGAGGGGTTTCGCGCCATTTTGCATGGCATGAACCCCGAGCGCATCCTGATCGCCGCCGAAGCGGTCGGGCTCGGCCGCGCCGCTCTCCGCCGCGCTGCCGCTTACGCCAATGAACGCGTCGTGTTCGGGCGCAAAATCGGCCAGAATCAGGGCATCCAGCACCCGCTCGCGCGGACCTGGGCGGAGTTGGAGGCGGCGTTCCTGATGATGCTCAAGGCGGCGAGCCTCTATGACCGGGGCGAGGAATGCGGCGCCGAGGCCAATGCCGCCAAATACCTCGCCGGCGAGGCTGGTTTTCATGCCTGCGAGACGGCGGTGATGACCCATGGCGGCATGGGCTATGCGCAGGAATACCATGTCGAGCGCTATCTGCGCGAAAGCCTGATCCCGCGCATCGCCCCGGTCAGCCCGCAGCTCGCGCTCTCCTTCATCGCCGAAAAAGTGCTGGGCCTGCCGAAATCCTATTGATGAGAGAACATCTTCTTGCCGGGGGCCGGCATCTCGGCGCGGAGGATGGTGGCGCTCGCGCTTTCGGTGATGAAGAGCGAGCGGTTGTCCGCACCACCAAAGGCGAGATTGGTGGTGAATGATCCCTCGGGCGCGCGGATGCGCCCGGCCGGCTCGCCGCGCTGATCGAACACCCAGACCGAGCCCATGCCGACATGGGCGACGAGGAGCCTGCCCTCGGCGTCGAGCGCAAGCCCATCCGGCCCGCCGCCGCCGGAAAGCTGGATGAAAATGCCGACTTTCACCACCCCGCCATCGCGCGCGAGCGGCACCCGCCAGATCGCGTTCGCCCGCGTCACCGCGAGATAGAGCGCGCTCTCATCGGCGTTCATCACGAGGCCGTTCGGGCTCGGGATGTTATCGAGCAGGCAGTCGATCCGCCCATCGGGGCGCCGCCGGAAGAGGCGACCCGAGGGATCGCTGAGATCGGTGAGCCCCTGGTCGGTGAAGTAGAGATCGCCGTTGGCAGCGAAAAAGAGATCGTTCACGCCCTTGAAGCGCTCGATTCCGACCCGCTCCAGGAGCGGCATGACAACCCCCGTCTCGGGGTCGAGCACCATGATCCCATGCTTGTGATCGGCGATGAAAACGCGCCCGTCGCGGTGGATTTTGAGCCCGTTCGGCCAGCCGTCATACTGCGCAACGACGGAAAATTCCCCCGCCGGCGAGAGTTTGAGGATACGCCCGTTGGGGAGATCGACGCACCAGAGATTGCCCTCGCGATCGAAGGAGGGGCCCTCCAGCAGCGAACGCTCCGGCCCGCCCGCCGGCTGGGCCGCGACCCATTCGTGCCGCGCCCCGGCGTTGCGGAGGCTCTCGGGCAGGCGCGCGAAAACGGTGCAGGGGATTTCGGGCGGGGCCGCGAACATCGTCTCTCCTTGCGTTTTTCGTGCGGCTATCGGGCGTCATTGGCCGGGATGCGTTCGAGCCGCCGGTCATGCCCGAGGGCGATGACGACGATTCCCGAGACCAGCACCGGCAGCGCGATGGCGAGCAGCGCGATCATGTCGTTGCCGGTCGCGTCCTTGACCATGCCGTAGATATAGGGGCCGGCGAAGCCGCCGAGGTTGCCGACCGAGTTGATCAGAGCGATCCCGCCCGCGGCCGCGATGCCGGTCAGCATCGCCGTCGGCAGCGACCAGAAGGTGGGCGAGATGCTCGCCTGACCCATCTGCGCGAAAATCAGCGCGAGCATCAGCAGAATCGGCGAATGATGGATGAAAAGACAGACCGAGAGGCCGATCGCGGCAACGAAGCAGGCGATGGCGACGTGCCAGCTCCGCTCGCCGGTATGGTCGGAATGCCAGCCCCAGGCGAGCATGGCGAAGGCGGCGAAAACAAAGGGGATCGCGCCGATCACCCCGGTCATGCCGTAGCTCACGCCGAACGCCTTGATGATTTGCGGAAGAAAAATCAGAAACCCGTAATTGGAGACGTTCTGGCCGAAATAGACCAGCGTCAGCCACCAGACGCGCGGGCTGCGGAGGGCCTCGCCAAGCTCGAAGCGCCGGATGTTCTCGCGCTGGCTCTGCTCCTCGGCCAGGCGCTTGGCGAGCCAGGCGCGCTGATCGGGGCGCAGCCATTTGGCATCCTCCGGCCGGTCGGTGAGGAAGAGGAGGGTGACGAAGGCCATCACGATCGCCGGCAGCGCCTCGACCAGAAACAGCCATTTCCAGCCGGCGAGCCCGAGCCAGCCATCGAATTCGAGCAACTGCCCCGAGACCAGCGGGCCGATGATGAGCGAAATCACGCTCGCCAGCATGAAGAACGCCATCATCCGGGTGCGGTAATAGGAGGGGAACCACCAGGTGAGGAAAAGCACGACCCCCGGATAATACCCGGCCTCGGCGAGGCCGAGCAGGAAGCGGACGCCGTAAAAGCTCCAATCGTTCCAGACGAAAGCGGTGAGGCCGGAAATGATCCCCCAGGTCAGCAGGATGCGCGCGATCCAGCGCCGCGCGCCGAATTTGGCGAGGACGAGGTTGCTCGGCAGCTCGAACAGGAAATAGCCGAAGAAGAAGATGCCGGAGCCGAAGCCGAAGACGGTGTGCGAAAAGCCGAGCGCCTTGTTCATCTGCAACCCGGCATAGCCGACATTCACCCGGTCGAGATAGGCGCAGAAATAGCCCAGCATGAGGAGCGGCATCAGCCGCCAGGCGACGCGGCTTATGGTCTCGCGCTCCAGGGGATCGGTCGCGGCGGGTGCGAAGGCGGGCGAAGCGGGCGACGTGGCCGATGGCATGTTTTTTCCTCCCATGATCCGGGACACGCCCGGGACAGCCACCCGCCTTGCCGGCAGCAGCCGCGCCACAGGATAGCGGCGATCCGGCCGCGCACAACCCGGGCTTTAGCCTGCTAAATCATACATGCTCGGTGGGCAGATCGAGCCGGTAGCCGCCGTTTTCGGTGACGAGAAGGGTCGCGTGGGTGGGATCGGTCTCGATCTTCTGGCGCAAACGATAGATGTGGGTTTCCAGCGTGTGCGTGGTGACCGAGGCATTGTAGCCCCAGACCTCGTTCAGGAGTTCCTGGCGCGGCACCGGCTTCGGAACCCGGCGATAGAGGAATTTCAGGATCGCCGCTTCTTTTTCGGTCAAGCGGATACGGCGGTTCTTCAACGGCTCCTGCAACAGCTTCATCGCCGGGCGGAACGTGTAGGGACCGATGGTGAAAACCGCGTCCTCGCTGCTCTCGAAGAGGCGGAGCTGAACCCGGAGCCGCGCCAGCAGTTCCGCAAGGCGGAAAGGCTTGGCGACGTAGTCGTTGGCGCCGGCCTCGAGGCCGCGCACCACATCGACCTCGTCATCGGCGGCGGTGAGCATGATCACCGGCACCTTGATCCCGTTTTTGCGCAGGCGCGCGCAGAAATCGCGGCCATCGCCGTCCGGCAGGCCGACATCGAGAATGATCGCCTCGAACCGCGCGTCCTCCTCGGCGAGCCGGCTGCTCGCCGCGGCGAGCGTGTCGGCCTCGACGACCGTGAAACTGCCATCCATCGTCAATTGCTCGGCCAGCGTTTCGCGGAGCGCGCGGTCATCGTCAACGATCAGAATCGGGCGTTCACTGGACATGGTCCCTCGCTCGGTGTCGTGTGCCGTATCTTGCGTCACCGTTGCGCCGTGCCCATTTTCCGCCCATGGAACGGGCATCCAGAGAGCGGTATGAGCCGCGGCCCAACGCCTGCCATCTGTGGAACGCTGCCCGCCACTGGTCAACCGAGGCGAAACCCCGTGCCGAGTTCACCTGAGACCACGCCCGAGCCATCCGCCGCCGCTTCGCTTCCCCTGGAAAACCCAGGCCAGAGGCCGATTTCCGGCATCGAGACGCAGCATCTGCGGGCGCTGCACCGGGCCATCGGCGATGCCAGAAGAGGGGTTCCGGTTCTGCTCACGGCGCGACAAGATTTCGTGATCTGCCCGGTCGAGACGCTGAGCGTGCAGAGCCTCGGCGAAATTGCCGCGCTGGCCGAAGCGGCGCCGATGCTGCTGCTCGCCCCGGCGCGGGCCGCGGTGCTGCTCGGCCGGCCGCTCAGGCAGGACCAGGCGGCGGTGGCGCTCGGGCTCGATCCGGCGCTGCTCGATCCCGGCCTTCTTCGCGGCCTCGCCGATCCGACCCTCGCCGGCCATCTCCTGCCCGCGGACCGGCCGCCGGCGCTCATGGCGCCGCCGCCGGAGGAAGCCGCCGGGGCGCTGGCGCTCGCCAAGCTCGCGCGGCTCCTGCCGGCGATGGTGGCGGCGCCGGCGCGGGCGGATGCGGCGGCGCGGGCGGCGTCTCTCGGCCTCCTCGCCATCGCCATCGAGGACGTGCTCGCCGGCGCCGATATCGAAGCCGCCAATCTCCGCCGCGTCGCCGAAGCCGCGGTGCCGCTCGCCGGCGCCGAGGATGCCCGCGTCGTCGCGTTTCGCGCCCCCGATGCCGGGATCGAGCATCTCGCCATCGTCATCGGCGCGCCGGAACGGGCCGAGGCGCCGCTGGTGCGGCTCCATTCGGAGTGTTTCACCGGCGATCTCCTCGGCAGTCTCCGCTGCGATTGCGGGCCGCAATTGCAGCTCGCCATTCGCCGTATCGCCGCCGAAGGCGCCGGCGCCGTGCTCTATCTCGCCCAGGAAGGGCGCGGGATCGGCCTTGTCAACAAGCTCCGCGCCTATGCGCTTCAGGATGGCGGCCTCGATACGCTCGATGCCAATCGCGCGCTTGGCTGGGGTGCCGATGAGCGGCGCTTTCTGATCGCCGCCACCATGCTCGGCGAGCTTGGCATCAAGCGGCTCCGCCTCCTCACCAACAACCCGGCCAAGGTCGAGGCGCTCGCCGCCTACGGCATCGACATCGCCGGCCGCGAGAAGCTGGCGATCGCGCCCAACGGCATCAATGACGGCTATCTCGCGACCAAGGCGAGCCGGTTCGGGCACCGGCTATAAAAACGGCGCCCGCCCGGGGTTCAGCCCCCGGGGTTCAGCCCATCGCGCGAAGGCGCGTGTCTCAGCCCATCGCGCGAAGGCGCGTATCTCAACCCATCGCCACCCGCAGATTTTCGTCGATTTTGGCGAGGAAATCCTGGGTGTTGAGCCATTTCTGATCCTTGCCGATGAGGATCGCGAGATCCTTGGTCATGGCGCCGCTCTCGACCGTCTCGATGCAGACCCGCTCCAGCGTCTCGGCGAATTTCGTCACCTCCGGCGTTCCGTCGAACTGGCCGCGATAGGCGAGCCCGCGCGTCCAGGCGAAGATCGAGGCGATCGGGTTGGTCGAGGTCTCGCGCCCCTTCTGGTGCTCGCGGTAATGGCGCGTCACCGTGCCGTGCGCCGCCTCGCTCTCCACCGTCTTGCCATCGGGGCTCATCAGGACCGAGGTCATCAGGCCGAGGCTGCCGAAGCCTTGCGCCACGATGTCGCTCTCGACATCGCCGTCATAGTTCTTGCATGCCCAGACATAGCCGCCCGACCATTTGAGGGCCGAGGCCACCATGTCGTCGATCAGCCGATGCTCATAGGTGAGGCCGAGCTTGGCGAAGGCATCCTTGAATTCGGCGTCGAAAATCTCCTGGAACACGTCCTTGAACATGCCGTCATAGACTTTGAGGATGGTGTTCTTGGTCGAGAGATAGACCGGATATTTGCGCGCAAGACCATAATTGAAGGACGCGCGGGCGAAGCCCTCGATCGAGGCGCGGGTGTTGAACATGCCGAGCGTCACGCCGGCGCCCTTGAAATCATGCACCTCCAGCATCTGCGGCGGGCCGCCATCGGCGGGAAGATAGCTCAGCGTGACCCGGCCGGGGCCGGGAATTTTCGCTTCCGTCGCGCGGTAGATGTCGCCGAAGGCGTGGCGGCCGATGACGATCGGCTGCGTCCAGTGCGGCACCAGGCGGGGGACGTTGCGGCAGATGATCGGCTCGCGGAAAATCGTGCCGTCGAGAATGTTGCGGACAGTGCCGTTCGGGCTCCGCCACATCTTTTTCAGGCCGAATTCGGCGACGCGCGCCTCATCGGGGGTGATGGTCGCGCATTTGACGCCGACGCCATACTGCTTGATCGCGTTGGCGGCGTCGATCGTCACCTGATCATCGGTCTGGTCGCGGTATTCGATGCCGAGATCGTAGTATTTGAGATCGATATCGAGATAGGGGAGGATCAGCTTCTCTTTGATGAACCCCCAGATGATGCGCGTCATTTCATCCCCGTCGAGTTCGACGACCGGGGTTTTTACCTTGATTTTTGCCATTATGTCCTCACCGACCTGGAATCGCGCCATGCTGCGGCGCGGCGGATTTGCGCCGGGCGGACATTCGCACCGGGCGCGGCGGCAAACAAGGGCGGAGGCGCTCAAAAATTGCGACCCTGGGCGGCCGCGCGCCTTTTATGGACGGAGGAAATCGAGCAGCGCGCCGTCGAACCCGGCCGGGTCCTGGAGATGGATGAGATGGCCGGCGGTGAAAATTTTCACCCGCGCCTCCGGCATCCGGGCGGCAAGCGTGGCCGCGAGATCGGCGATATGGCCCATGCGTGGCTGATCCGCCGGCGCTGCATAGGGGCGGCCGGGGGCGGTATGGTCGTCGGTGCCGACGAGAAACAGGGTCGGCACCGCGATCAGCGGCAATTCATCGACGACAGGCTGGCCCCAGATGGCGAAATAGCTCGCGACATAGGCCTCGACCCAGCGCGGATAATCGGCGCTCGCGCTGAGGCGCCGGCGGAGGGCGACGAACGGCGTGATAAGCGCCTCGTGGCCGGCGAGGCCATAGGCGCTCACGAGATAATGTTCGTAATCCGCCGGCGAGAGTGCGAGTTCGCGGGCCGTGAGCATCGCCCGATCGACCGGCGGCACGTAAAGCCGATAATTTTCGAGGCCGAGCGGCGAATAGAGCACGAGATGGCGGAGGCGTGCCGGATAGAGGCGGGCAAAACGCGCCGCCAGCATCCCGCCCATGGAATGTCCGACGACATCGACCGCATCGAGGCCGAGATGATCGAGCAGTGCCGCGGTTTGCGCCGCCGCGCGGTCGAAGGAGAAATCGCCCTCCATCTTCGAGGATTTGCCGAAGCCGATCTGATCCGGCGCGACGACCCGGAATCCGGCCTGGGCGAGCGCGCGGATCACCGGCGCCCAGTAACTCGCCGGAAAATTCCGCCCATGCAGCAGCAATACCGCTCTGCCATTGGCGGCGACACCTGCCGCCGGGGGCACGTCCATATAGGCGAGGCGCGCCGGGTGGCCGGCGATGGTGAGGGCGAGGAAGAACACCGGATAGGGATAAGGATAGCCCTCGAGATCGATGCCGAGCGCATCCGCCGGCACCGGCTCATCGGCGCGCGCGGCGAACGGGCATGCCAGCAGCAGGACGAGGAAAAGCCATGAGAGGCGCATCCCGCCATCCTGGCGAAGCCCTTTGGCGCGGGCAAGCGGAAAGCCGGGCATTCTTTCCGCGCGAACAAAAGTAAATTTTTCTTGATTTTTGCGTATTTTTTGATAACGGTAAATTACCGGTTAAGAAATGAGGAGGGTGCGATGGTTCGGCGTTCAGTGGCCGCGCAATTCGCGGCGGTTTCGGTTCTCGTCCTCGCGGCGGGCCACGCCAAAGCGGATTACGTCGTGACGCCGCCGGCGAGCGTGCCGACGAGTTTCACCGATTCGACGCCGGTCACACTGACCAACGTGACCCCGGGGCTGACCGCCTCACTCTGGCTGATTTCTCCAGGTTCTCAACTCTATCAAGGCGGCCCGGGCAATCTCGAAGGCGGGCCCGGAACATCCGGCTATCCCAATCTCCAGGGCATGGCCAATCTCGAGACGCTGGCGCAGAACGGGACGATCACCACGCTCCCGAGCGGTGCCCCCGGCACAGGAACGGGCCAGCTTACGTATACGGCGAGCCCCTATTTCTCCTTCACCGACACCGCGATCAACAGCTATCATTTCGTCGCCATCGGCGGCGGCGGCAACACCATCCAAAACGTCCTCGACGCCAACGGCAACGGGCTTGCGACCAATCTCGTCAGCGGCATCACGCTGCCCGGCTCGGCTTCGTCCAACACCTGGAACAATATCGTTTTTGACCAGAGCGGCTATGTCTATGTCTCGCAGGCGGGCAGCTCCTATACCTTCGCCGTGGCTTCCGGCGGTTTGAACGACGACGGGACGGAACTTCTCCTCGGCGGCAATGGCCAGATCGGCAGCGGCAACGTCGTCGGTTTCCAGAACGCCAACAGCATCGAACCTTCCAACGGCGTCGCGACCCTGATGAACGGCACAACGTATAGCGCCGCCACCGATACCGTGACCTTCACCGAGGCCGGGTATTACCCGTTCGAACTCTTCAACGCCCAGACCTGGGGCGGCGCCTTCGAGAATGTCAGTTTCGTTCCGACCAACGGTGCCCCGAACCTGGTATTCGTCAACGGCACCCCGGTGCAGTCCGCGGTTCCCGAGCCCTCCTCGGCGGCGCTGATCCTCGCCGGGCTTGCGAGCCTGCCGCTCGCCCGCCGCCGGTTCAAAAACCGGACCTGATCCAGGGAGTGAGGTTTCTGGTTCTTTCTTCTAAAAAGAACATTTTATACTTTCTCTCCCGCCACGCCTCGCCACACCATTCGGGCGGCGGTGCGGCCGGAGGTGAAGGCGCCGGCGACGGTCCCGGCGAGGGTTGGGTGGCAGGCTTCGCCGGCGAAGGTGAGCCGGCCCGTGGCGAGTGGGGTCGCGAGGGTGAGCCGCGCGGCGGCGGCGGCGGGTAGCGGGTAGGCGTAGGCGCCGAGAAACGTGGGATCGCTGCCCCAGGACGTGACCACCGCTTCGGGCGCGAAGCTGCGGGCGGCGCGGGTGCCGAACAGGCGGGTGAGTTCGGCGCGGGCGAAATCCTCGGCCGCTTTTTCGCCTGCGCGCGCGAGTTCCCAGGCGGTTTCGCCGCCGACGAAGCCGATCACGTGGTCGCGCCCGCGCGGCCAGGCGTTGAAGGCCATGAAGGGCTCACCACGCGCATCGAGCCGGCGCTCGACGAAGCAGCCGGGCCGCAGATCGAGCCGGTCGGCGCTGCTGGCGCGGAGGGCGACCTTGCTCAGAAGCCCCATCGGCAGGCTGGCGATGGCGGTTGCCATCGTCTCCGGCAGTGCCGGGGCGAAGGTTATGCGCCCGGCGGCCAGAACCCCGGTCGAGACGGTGACGATGGCGGCTTTTGCGTGGATCGTCCCGCGCGGGGTTGCGAGCGCGACGCCGGGGCCGCTCCAATCGATGCGTGTGACCGGTGTCGCGAGGGCGAGCGCGTCCGCGGGCGGGGCGAGGAGGTGCAGCACATAGGCGCCGAGCCCCTCGGGCGGCAGGAGATTGGTGCCCTCCAGCCGGTTCGCCCGCCAGTCGGCAAGGCTCAGGCGCGTGGGATCGGCGGCGGCGATGAGGGTTGCCTCGATCGCCTCGATATTGGCGTGCCAGGGGTCGGGCGGCAGTTCATCGAGGGCGGCGGCGAAGCTCGGATCGGGGGTTTGCTCGGGGCCGGGGTGGTCGGAGCGGGCGATCAGCGCCGCTTCGAGCGCCGCTTCGGCGGCATCGCGGGCGGCGAGTTCGGCCTCCGTCGCAAGCCGTCCATCGATGAACGCGACGCGCCGGCGGGTGCGCGCGGTATCGAGCAAACTCTCGCCGTGGCATTGGCCGAGGCGCGCGAGCGGGTTGCGTTCGGCGCTGTGCAGCCAGGACGCGCCGTGATCGAAGGGGGTGCGGCCGAGGGCGGCGGGGTGGTCGGTGAAGGCCCGCCCGCCGGCGCGCGCAAGGGCTTCACAGATGACCACCCGGGCGCCGCGCCGCGTGAGCCAGCGTGCCGCCGCGAGCCCGGCGACGCCGGCGCCGACGATGGCGACGTCGCAATCTCTCACCCCGGCCGTGCGCGCCGTGACAGGGCGGCTTCCAGCGTGTTTTCGAGGAGAGAGGCGATGGTCATCGGCCCGACCCCGCCCGGAACCTTGGTGATCGCCCCGGCGCGCGCTGCGCATTCGTCAAACGCGACATCGCCGCGGAGCTTGCCGTCGGCGCCGCGATGGATGCCGACATCGATCACCACCGCGCCCTCGGCGATCCAGTCGCCGCGCACCATTTCCGCCCGCCCGACGGCGGCGATGACGATCTCGGCGCGGCGGCATTCCGTGGCGACATCGCGTGAGCGCGAATGGAGCAGCGTCACCGTCGCATCCGCCGCCGTGAGCAGGGCTGCCGCCGGCCGGCCGACGATCGCCGAGCGCCCGAGTACCGCGGCTCGCGCGCCCTGAAGGGCGTGGCCCGATAAGGCGAGGAGCCGCATGATGCCGCGCGGTGTGCAGGGGATGATTGCCGGCATCCCGAGCGCGAGACGGCCGGCATTGAGGGGGTGAAACCCGTCCACGTCCTTGGCCGGATCGATCGCCTCGATCACAAGCTGCGCGCGGATATGGGCGGGGAGCGGCAATTGCACCAGAATGCCGTCGGTTGCCGGATCGGCGTTGAGTTCGGAGATCAGGCCGAGGAGGGCGGCTTCGCTGGTGTTTGCGGCGAGGGCGATGGTCCGCGCGGCGAGCCCGGCCGCGCCCGCCGCCTGCTCCTTGTTGCGGACATAGACAGCGCTTGCCGGATCGTTGCCGACGATCACGACGGCAAGGCCGGGGCGAAAGCCGAGGGTGGCGATTTTCCCCGCGATCTCATCGCGGATGCGCGCCGCCAGCGCCTTGCCGTCGAGAATCTGGGCCGTCATCTCAGAACAGCCCGGCGCGCCAGAGGCTGATCTGGATTTCGCCGAGCAGGATGCGCAGCGCCTGGAGCAGCACGACAAGGATGATCGGGCTGATATCGATGCCGCCGAAATAGGGCAGGATCGAGCGGATCGGCCGCAGCGCCGGCTCGGTGATGCGGGTGAGGAAATCGGCGATCGTCCACACCAGGCGGTTCCGCGTATCGAGCACGTTGAAGGCGATCAGATTGCTCATCACGGCGGCCAGGATGACGGCCCAGAAATAAAGCGTGATCAGCTCGTTGAGCAGCCAGAAGAGAGCGTTCATGCAAACCCGTTCATGCGCCGGACGAATGCCGCGCGAAAGGAGGGAGGATGACCCCTAACCTCTAGCCGGGCCATGCCCGCGGTTCAATCCTGAAGCCGACGAAGGCGCGGGTCGAGCAGATCACGCAGCCCGTCGCCGAGCAGGTTGAGGCCGAGCACGGCGGCGGTGATGGCGAGCCCCGGAAAGATCGCGAGTCGGGGTGCCGTGAAGATATAGGTTTGCGCGTCGTTCAGCATCCGCCCCCAGCTCGGGGCCGGCGGCTGGGTTCCGAGCCCGACATAGGAGAGCCCGGCTTCGGCGAGAATGGCGAGCGCGAATTGGATGCTCGCCTGCACGATCAGGAGGGGCGCGATGTTGGGCAGGATGTGAACGTGGCTGATCGCCGCCTCGCCTCGCCCGAGAAGTGTCGCCGCGCGCACGAAATCCCGCGCGCCGAGCATCCGCGTCGCCCCGCGCGCGACGCGGGCGAAGACGGGGATGTTGAAAATGCCGATCGCGAAGGCGGCATTGGCGGCACCGGGCCCGGCGAGCGCGGTGATGATGACGGCGGTGAGGAGGGCGGGAAAGGCGAAGACGAGATCGGCGCTTCGCATCAGTAAGCCATCGACGATGCCGCCGGCCCGCCCGGCGGCGAGGCCGAGCGGAGTTCCGATCAAAAGCCCGGCGCCGACCGCGATCACCGCGACGGCGAGCGAATTGCGGCCGCCGGCCATCAGCATCGATGCGACATCGCGCCCGAGGGGGTCGGTTCCCAGCCAATGCGCCGCCGAGGGGGCTGCGAGGCGGTGGGCGATGTCGATCGCGGTCGGCGGGTAGGGCATCCAGATCAGGGCGAGCGCCGTCATCCCGAGCAGTGCGAGGCTGATCGCGGCGCCGATGATGAGTGCGGCACGGCGCGGCATCAGCGCCCGCCCCCGGCGCGAAGCCGCGGGTCGATCAGCAGATAGAGGAGATCGACGGCGAAATTGACAATGATGACGCTGCCCGAGAGCAGCACGACGAGGTCTTGCACCACGATGAGGTCGCGTCCGGCGATCGCCTGGAAAATGAGGCGGCCGAGACCGGGCAGCGTGAAGACATTTTCGATGATGATCGTGCCGGCGAGAAGGAAGGAAAATTGCAGGCCGAGAATGGTCACGACCGGGATGAGCGCGTTCGGCACCGCATGGCGCCAGAGTGCGGCGCGGCGCGAAACCCCCTTGGCGAGCGCGGTGCGTATATAATCCTCGCGCAAAGTCTCCAGCATCGCCGAGCGGGTGACGCGGGCGAGAATCGCCGCCTGCGGCAGGGCGAGCGCAGAGGCGGGCAGGATCAGCGCCCGCAGCCCCGGCCCTAGCCCCCCCGCCCAGCCCGGAAAACCGCTTGCCGGCAGCCAGGCGAGCTTGACCGCGAAAAATAGGATCAACAGCAGCCCGAGCCAGAAATTCGGCACCGCGACCCCGATCTGCGCCGCGGCCATGGCCAGCGCGTCGGCGGGCTTGCCGTGGTGGGAGGCGGCGAAAACGCCGGTCGGCACGGCGATCAGCGTCGACAGCGTGATCGCGAGCGCGGCGAGCGGCAGGCTGACGCCGACGCGATCCGCGATCAGCCCGGCGATCGGGGTATGATAGGTGAAGCTCTCGCCGAAATCGCCGTGCAGCATGGCCCCGAGCCAGGCGAGGAAACGGAGCGCTGCCGGCCGGTCGAGCCCCATCGCGTGATGCAGGGCGGCAAGTGTGTCAGGGCGCGCATTGACGCCGAGAATGAGCGCCGCCGGATCGCCGGGCAGCACGTCGAGGACGAGAAACACCGCCAGCGCGGCGGCAAGCAAGGTCAGCAACAGCACCAGCAGACGCTCACCGAGATAGGGGATCATGAATGCAGCGCTTCTTTTTCTGAAGAAAAAGAAGCAAAAAGACTTTTTCCCGGTTCCCTGGCGTGGCGTTTC
>JAKAQU010000373.1 GCA_021819535.1 Pseudomonadota bacterium
TCTCCAGCGCCTGGCGCAACGCCTCGTCCACCGCCGCCCGCCAGGTCTCCTCGCCGGTGATGCGGCCGTAATCGAAGCGCCCGCCAGTGCCGAAGCTCCCGGTTTCGCGCCGGCCGCCGTTTTCCACCACCACCGCGACATTGAGCCGCACGAGCGGACGAAGATCGGCAACCCGGCGGCCATCGGCGCGCAGAATCTGCACCGCCTGCCACTCCCCGGTGAGCGAGGCCATCACCTGCTTGACCCGCCCATCCTTGCCGCGCGCATAAGCATCGATCGCGCCGAGCAAGCGCGCGCGCGCCTCGAACGGCATGAGAAGGAGCGGATTGGCATCGTCATAGAGCCGCGCATTACTGCCAGCCGGCGGCTCGGCGGCGACACCGGCGCGCCCGGCGGCAACGGCGCGGACGGTCTCGGCGGCGCGGCGCAGGGCAGCCTCGCTGATCTCGCCGGCATGGGCATAGCCGGTCGCGGCACCCGAGACAGCGCGAAGACCAAAGCCGAGCGCCGTATCGAACCCGGCGGCGCGAATGTGCCCGTCATCGAGACTGACTTGCTCGCTTTCGCGGTATTCGAGAAATAATTCGCCATCATCTGCCCCGGCCAGCGCCTCGGCGGCGATATGCTGGGCGGTGTCGCAATCGAGCGTAGCCTCGGCGCGCTCGAAAAACAGGCGGTCGGTCGCGGCGAGCGGGGTCATGGCACATCCTTTGAGGCGCGCGGCGCCGGTAAAACATAGACGGCAAATAGCGCAGTCGTGAGCAAAAGCACCGCCCCCGCCTGATGGGCGACGGCGAGCGGCGCCGGAACGATGAGGAGAAGTGTTGCGACGCCGAGCGAAAATTGCAAGAGAACGACGATGCCAAGGGCCGCAAGGGCGCCGCGCGCGAGCGTCGAGAGTGCCGCGCGCGCCCAAACGCCGGCAGAGAGGGTCGCGAGCGCACAGCCGAGGGCGAGGGTTGCGAGCAGCCGGTGATCGAACTGCACGGCGGCGATATTCTCCGACATATTGCGCCAGAATGGGGCGAGTTTGGCATAGCCCACCGGCACCAAATGCCCGTCCATGAGCGGAAACGTGTTGTAATCGAGCCCGGCATGCAGCCCGGCGACGAAGCCGCCGGCGAGAATGGTGAGGGCGACGAGTGACAGCGTCGCCCGCGCGCCCACCCGCGCAAGCATCGCCCGCGCGCCCGGCGGATCGGGGAGCAGCTCGGCGAAAGCCGTCCATAGAACGGCAGCGTAGAGAACCAGGGCGAGCCCGAGATGGATCACCAGCCGCGCCGGCGCGACCGCGTCACTGGCGGGGAAGAAACCTGAGGCCACCATGAACCAGCCGACCGCGCCCTGCAGCCCGCCAAGGACGAAAATCCCGACGAGCCGCGCCGCGAGCCGCCGCGAAATCCGCCCGCGCGCCCAAAAGACGACGAGGGGGACGAATAATGCGACACCCATCAGCCGCCCCCATAGCCGATGCGCCCATTCCAGCCAGAAAATATGCTTGAACCCGGCCAGATCCATGCCTTCGTGCCGCAGATGATATTGCGGAATTTGCTGATAAAGCGCGAATAGCCGCCGCCATTCGCCCCCCGAGAGCGGCGGCAGGGCACCCGTGAGCGGCGCCCATTCCATGATCGAAAGGCCCGAGCCTGAAACCCGCGTCGCCCCCCCGAGCACCACCATCACCGCGATCATCGCCGCGATGGCGAGAAGCCAGAGGCCGACGCCGCGCCGCGCCGGTGCGTCGGTCGCGCCACTCATGTCCGCGCGGCGAGCAGCGTCAGCGTTTCCGCGAGCATCGCCGCCCTCGGTTGCGCCGCGTCCACCACCAGCGGCGCCTCGTCGCTCCCTGGCGGCTCAAGTGTCGCAAACTGGCTCGCAAGCAGTGAAGCCGGCATGTAATGCCCACGCCGCGCCGCGAGCCGTGCCGCAATCACCGTCTCGCTCGCCCTCGGATAGACGAGCACGACATCGTCGCCGCGCATCCCGGCGGGGCCGAGAAGCCGGTCGCGATAGAGGCGCTTGAGGGCCGAACAGGTGACGATCCCGCCCGCCTTCGCCGCCTTTCGCGCCGCGATCCAGGCCGCGATGCGATCGAGCCAGGGTGCGCGATCAGCGTCGGTGAGCGGGATCCCGGCCGACATTTTGGCGATGTTCTCCGGCGAATGCAGCGCATCCCCCTCCTGGAACGGCCAATGCAGTGCCACGGCCAGGCCCTCCGCGAGCGTCGTCTTGCCGGCGCCCGAGACCCCCATGATCAGAATGACGAGCGGCCGCATCACGCCACAGACAGAAGTTTTTTGGTTCTTTTTTTCAAAAAAGAACAACCCCTTCCCGTCACTTCCTCACCAGCCGCCTGACCCCGTCCGCCCCGGCCAGCAGCACCGTCTCGGTGCGGCCGAGGAAGAGCCCGGTCTCGACGACGCCGACCAGCCGGCGGAGCGCTTCATCGAGCGGCGCCGGCTCGGCGATCGTGCCGAAATCGCAATCGAGGATGAAATGACCGCCATCGCTGCGAAAGGGCGTGCCGTCCGCTGCACGCCGAAGCTGAGATACGCCTCCCAACGCATTGATCTTGCGTGATGTCGCTTCCCAGCCGAACGGCACCACCTCGACCGGAACGATGCCGGAGAGCGTTTCCACGAGCTTGCTCGCATCGGCCATGATGAGAAGCCGGCGCGCGGCGTCGGCGACGATTTTTTCGCGCAGCAAGGCC
>JAKAQU010000035.1 GCA_021819535.1 Pseudomonadota bacterium
GATCTCGCCGGTCGCGACCGCCTGGGTGCATGACGGCATGGCGGAGATCTGGGCACCGGTGCAGAGCCCGGGCGGCACGCATGACGATCTCGTCAAGACCCTTGGCCTTCCTTATGACAAGATTAAGGTCAATGTGACGCTGCTCGGCGGCGCGTTCGGGCGTAAATCGAAATGCGATTTCGCGCTGGAAGCCGCACTCCTGTCGAAAGAACTCGGCGTGCCGGTGCGCGTGCAATGGACGCGCGAAGACGACATCCAGCATGATTTCTATCACGCCCCGGCGGTCGAGCGGATCGAGGCGGCGCTCGATGGCAGCAATAACGTGATCGGCTGGCGCCATCGCAATGTGGCACCTTCGCTGTTCTCGACCTTCATGCCCGACCCGAAAATGCAGCAGCCGCTGGAATACAGCATGGGCCAGGTCGATCTGCCGTTCGCCATCCCCAATATCCGCTGCGAGGTCGGCGAAGCGGCGGCGCATAGCCGCATCGGCTGGTTCCGCTCGGTGCGTAATGTGCCCAACACTTTCGCGACGCAATGCTTCGTCGCCGAACTCGCCCATGAACTCGGCCGCGACCCGAAGGAGATGCTGCTGGAGCTGATCGGCCCGCCGCGTATCGTCGATGCGCGCAAGACGACAGTCGATCTCTGGAACTATGGCGATCCCTACGAGACCTACCCGATCGATGCCGGGCGGGTGCGCGGCGTGGTCGAACTGGTTGCCGAGAAAGCCGGCTGGGGGCGCAATCTTCCC
The DNA here is from genome assembly GCA_021819535.1 of Pseudomonadota bacterium. Lineage (GTDB taxonomy): Bacteria > Pseudomonadota > Alphaproteobacteria > Acetobacterales > Acetobacteraceae > Acidibrevibacterium. The sequence goes on from JAKAQU010000035.1 coordinate 755, forward strand.
GCCGGCCACGGCATGGGGATCGCGGTGCAGCGCTGCTTCCTGAGCTATGTCGCGACCGTCGTCGAGGTCGCGATCGATGGCAAGGGCAATATCAGCGTCCCACGCGTCGATACCGCGATCGATTGCGGCTTCTTCGTCAACCCCGAGCGCATCGTCTCGCAGATCGAGGGCGCGGCGATCATGGGCCTCACCATCGCCAAGCACTCCGCCGTCACCTTCAAAAATGGTGTCCCGCAGCAAGGGAATTTCAACGACTATCCGGTGGTGCGGATCGACGAGGCGCCGCGTGTCACCAACGTCCACATCGTCCCGAACGGCTGGGATGTGCCTTCGTCCGGGGTTGGCGAGCCGGCGACCGCGCCCTTCGCGCCGGCGCTCTGCAACGCGATCTTTGCCGCGACGCAAAAACGGATCAGGAGCCTTCCCATCGGCGATCAGATCTCGCTCTGAGGCGGCTCCGGCCGCATTGGCAGAGAAGCCCGGGGGGTCATTCCCCCGGGTTTTTTTGTGCACGCGGCGACAAGGCGAGGCCGAAGCCGAGCAGGACGAAGAAAAACCCCGAAAGCGGCATCGCGGTGAACGAACTGGTGGAGGCGATCGGCCAGAGATAGAGCAACACAGCGACGAAAATCCCCGCTCGCCGCGGCTCGGGCGCGCGCCAGAGGCCGCGGCCGAGGGCGGCGAGCCAGGCGAGCGCGAGCGCCGAAAACAGCGCAAGGCCCGGCAATCCGGCATTGCTCGCCGCTTCGAGATAGAGATTATGCGGGTGCATCTGGCAGCCCCCGATCCCGCCGCCGTCATCGGCGGGATCTTGCGGCCAGCGCCAGCCATGGAAATAACGCGGATCGCTGCAATAGGTGCGAAAACCGTCGAAGCCGAGCCCGGTGAGCGGATTTTCGGTGATCATCGCCCGCGCGCGGGCATAGATCACGCCATAGGGGCTTTCCCGAAAATGCTCCATCTGCTCGGAGAACTTGGTGACCAGCCGGTAATAGGTGGGTGGCGAGACGACGCGCGAGGCGCCGATCAGGGCACCGGCCGCCACCAGCGCGACCATGACCCACAGCCGAAGCCGGGGCAACAAAATCCCTGACACCACGAGCCCGAAGAGTGCGAGCAGAAGCGGCATGCGCTGGCCGATCAGCACCATCACCGCAATGCCGGCGACGCCGAGCACGACCCCGCCAAGCCGCGCGAGCGCGCCCGCGCGCGTGAGCAGGGCCGCGATCGGCGGCAGAAGCGTCGGGTAGAGAAGAAGCGAGAACTGCCCGCCGGCGCGTGGCTTGTCATAAGGGCCGGTCAATTCGCCATCGCCGCCGCGTGGCTCGCCGAAGAAATTCTTGCCGGTCGCGAACTGAAAGGCCGATTGCACGGCGATGTAAAGTGCCGCCAAACTCAGAACCGCGGAGAGAGCCCGCCGCGCCCATGCCTCGCGCAGCGTGAAAACCTCCAGTGCCGCGACGAAAAGCAGGAAACGGATGACGAGCAGCGCCTGAAGTGTTGCGCCAAACCCGCCATGATGCGGGCGCGGCAGCGAGCAGAGCACGAGCCAGACCCACCAGGCGAGGCCGATCACCATCCACGGCCGCCATGCCCAGGCAAAATCCGCGCGCGCCGCACTCCACAGCAGCAAGCCGATCCCGATCAGGATCATCAGCGCCTCGCCGAGCACCCGGCCATGGACCATGAACAGGGGCACGAGCAGCGTCGCGAAACTTGCCGCGCTTTCGAGCCGGCCGAGCCGGCCGGGCAGGCGCAAGGCCGCAATGGTTGCCGAAATCAGGCGCGCTCCGGAAAATCTCTGCATCATCATCGCTCGACCGTCGTCAGGAAATCGCGCCATTGGCGCAGCACCGCCGCCTCGGCGAAATGCGCGAGAAAATGCTGCCGCCCCGCCGCCGCCATGGCCCTTGCCCGCTCAGGGGCGGCAAGGAGGGTTGCCAGCGCCCGCGCCAGGGCGTCCGGGTTTTCGGAGGGAAACAGCACGCCGTCAACGCCGTCTTCGATCAATTCGCTCGGCCCCTCGACCGCGCTCGCCACCACCGGGCGCGCGGCCGACCAGGCTTCCAGAATGACATTGCCGAGCGGCTCGCAGCGCGAGGGGCAGACCAGCACGTCGGCGGCGGCGAGGAGGGCTGCGATATCCTGCCGCCAGCCGGCGAAGACCACGCGCCCGGTAATGCCGAGTTCGCCGGCAAGCCGCGTGAGCGCTGCCCGCTCTGGCCCGTCGCCGGCGAGAACGAGGCGCGCGCCGGGGAGAGCGGGGAGCGCGCGCAGCAGCACGTCGAAGCCCTTCTCGGTGTGAAGGCGCCCGAGCCCGAGCAGGAGGGCGCCCGGCCCGACGAATTCCGCCGCCGGGGCGCCGCCCGCCTGATCGGCGACGAAATTGGGCAGATAATGCGTCCGCTCCACCGGCCAGCCGCGCGCCCGCATCCAGGCGACGAGGCCGCGCGTGTTGCCGATCAGGTGATCGCAATGGCGAAAATGGGCGAGGTTGTAAAAACCGCCGAGCCGGCCGAGCAGAACATAATCGCCGCGCGGGGTGTGGGTGGACGCCCGGCTCATCCAGCTCACCACGACACGGGGGGCAAAGCGTCGGAGATGGCGGGCAAGGCGCGGTTTCGTCCAAAAATCGATGATATGGCCGAAATCGAGTTGCACCGGGGCCAATCCGCCGGCTTCAAGCCGCGCGGCGCGCGGGGCATCGCGCTTGATCACCGGGAGGACGGCATCGCCGGCCGCGTGCTCGGCAAGACAGAGCCGCTCGAAAAACAACTCCGCCCCGCCCATCGCAGCACCGGCGATGACATGGGCCACACGGAGTGACGGAGCACTCACGGTCTCGCCCTTTTTTCGCGCCAAGCACCTTCTTTTTCTGAAGAAAAAGAAGCAAAAAGACTTTTATTCCGTTTCCTCGGAATGGCTATTTCCTCGGAGCGGGCAGTGCCTGCGGCACTGCCCAAAAGAGTAAAAATTTTTTGGTTCTTCTTTATAAAAAAGAACATTTTCTTATTCCTGACATTCTCGATCGCGTCCTGGCGATGGCTGGATAAGGCGGGTATATCCCGCCGCGAGGCTGAACGGGAGAATGGCATGTGCGGGATCGCGGGGGTGATGATGCGCGATCGGCGGGCGCCGGATGCGGGCGTTCTTGCCGCCCTCGCCGCCGCCCTCGTCCATCGCGGACCCGATGGCGGTGGCTCGCATGTCGAGGGCGCGGTCGGTCTCGTGCATCGCCGCCTTGCCATCATCGATCTCACCACCGGCGATCAGCCTTTGTATGGGCCGGGCGGCACGGCGCTGGTGGTCAATGGCGAGATTTACAACGATCCCGCGCTCCGCGCCGCGCGCCCCGGAGCGCCGTTCCGCACGCATTCCGATTGTGAGCCCATCCTGTTTCTTTATGCCGAGCATGGCCTCGATTTCGCGGCGCATCTGCGCGGGATGTATGCGCTCGCGCTGTCCGATCCCAAAACCGGGCGCCTGGTTTTGGCGCGCGATCCCTTCGGCATCAAGCCGCTCTATTACGTCGAAAATGAAGCCGGCTTCGCCTTCGCCTCCGAACCACAGGCGCTGCTCCGCGCCGGCCTCGCCCGCGCCGAGATCGACCCCGTGCGGCGGGCGGAATTGCTGCAGCTCAAATTCACCACCGGGTCGGCGACCATTTTCCCCGCAATCCGCCGCGTGCTGCCGGGCGAGACGCTGGTGATCGAGGCGGGGCGGATCGTCGCCCGCCGCCAATTGGCGCGGCTCCCGGCACGGCCGGAAATACACCCCGCGACGTCTGCCGATCTCGACCGCGTGCTCGGAGAGAGCGTCGCCGTTCATCTGCGCTCAGACGTTCCCTATGGCCTCTTTCTCTCCGGCGGGATCGACAGTTCCGCCCTCCTCTGGCTCATGCACCGGATCAGTGGCGAGCGGGTGCGGGCGATCACCATCGGCTATGATGGGGCGGATGCCGATGACGAAAGTGAAGCGGCGCTCGCCGTCGCCCGCGCGGTCGGCGCGCGCTGCGAGCGGATCAGCATGACGGAGGCCGATTTCTGGGCGATGGCGCCGCGCATCGCCGCCTGCCTCGATGACCCGACGACTGACGCCGCCGCACTGCCGACCTGGTTCCTCGGCCGTGCCGCCGGCGGCAAGCTCAAGGTGACGCTCTGCGGCGAGGGGGGGGATGAGATGTTCGCGGGCTACGGGCGCTATCGCCGCGCCGTCGCTCCCTGGCGGTTTGTCCAGCGCCCGGCCCGCCAGCGCGGGGTGTTCGACGGGATTCCCGGCCTCGATCTCTCCGGCTGGCGCGAGGGGCTCACCGCCGCCGAGCGGCGTGAAGCCGAGGGGCGCAATCCTCTGCAGGCGCTGCAAGCCGTCGATTGCGCCGAATGGCTGCCCAATGACCTCCTGATCAAGCTCGATCGCTGCCTGATGGCGCATGGTGTCGAGGGCAGGACGCCGTTCGTCGATCCCGAAATCGCGGCCTTTGCCTTCGCGCTTCCCGATCGCAGCAAGGTGAGCTGGCGGCTCGGCAAGCTCGCGCTGCGGCGCTGGCTCGCCGAACGCCTGCCGGAAGCGCGGCCCTTTGCCCGCAAGCGCGGTTTCAAGCCGCCGGTTGCGCGCTGGATCGCGGCCAAGGGCGAGCGTCTCGTGCCGCTCATCGCGCGAAGCCCGGGCATCAGGGCGTTTGCGCCGCCCGAGACGGTTGCGCGGGTGTTTGCGCGCGGCGACGGTCAGGCGACCTGGAGCCTGTTGTTTTACGCGCTCTGGCACGCCCACCACATTCTCGGCATCGCGCCCGAGGGCGATGTCGAGGCGGTTCTGGCGGCTTCCGGCGAGGGTCAGCGATAGCCGAAATTGGTGATGAAATCCCCGAGGGCGGCTGTAATCGCATCGCTCTGGGCGGCGGAGAGGCGTTCACGCCACTTGCCGCAGAGCCCGTCGCCGATGTGATGGCGGTGGATGTGGGTCACGCGGTCGAAAAGATCATCTGCGCCGCCATCCAGCCTCTCCGCCGGGAGTTTCCCGACATCCGCCGCGAAATCCCGCACCGAGGCGGTCTCGTAGCGGGTGAAAATCGCGTTGCCAGTGGCCGCGGGAAGTGTCACCCCGAGCCGGGCGGCGATGGCGCCGAGGGTCTCGGGGCGGGCGAAGAAATTATCCTCGTAGCGGAGAAAGGGATGGCCGGCGGCGGCGAAGGGGTAGATGCGCTGCGCGCTTTGCACCACGCGGGATGCGGCTTTATCGAAATCCTGGCCGAAGCGTTCCATCAGCGAGACCACGGCATCGCGCGGATCGCGCACGCTGAGCAGCACCAAGGGCTGTGCCAAATGAACGAAGCCCGGCAGCGACGCATCGCCGACATGCATCTTGACGACGACGAAGCGGCCGGGGATCGCGCCATCCTGAAGAATGAGCGCGATGGCATCGGCATAATAGGCACAGACGCGGGACGGGCCGTAGGCCGCGTTCAATATTTCGCGGACGACGTTGAACACCCAGGTCGAGGCGCTGCCGTAAAGCCCGAGCGTGATCGCAAGCCGCGGGGCGGAAACCTGGACGTTCATCGCATCGACCCCCGATCCGTTGCCGCCGGAGACGTTGGCGCATGATCAATTCGGCTACGGCATGCGCCAGTCTGCCACGGAACCCTTAAGTTTCGGTTATGGCGACATCCCGCCCGGGCCGTTGTTTATAAATAAAGATGAATTTTTATCCGGTATCTCCGAACCCCGGCTCATTATGGGCGACGCGGGCGAAAACCAGGAGATCGATATGGCTTGCGCCCGCGGCCATGAGTGCCCGCGCGCAGGCATTGGCGGTGGCGCCGCTCGTCAGCACGTCATCGATCAGGAGCACACGCTTGCCGGCGAGCGCGGGCGCTCGGTGGGGGCGGACGGCGATCGCATCGGCCATCGCCGCCGCCCGCTCTCGCGCCGATAACGTGCCCAGCATCGGCGTCGCTCGGAGACGCCGGAGCGCGTCTGGCAGAACCCGCCGCCCCGCCGGCCGGGCCAGCGCAAACGCGAGCAAAGCCGCCTGGTTGTAGCGACGGGCGAGAAGGCGGGTGCGATGCAGCGGCACCGGCACCAGAAGATCCGCCTCTTCCAAAAGCGTCGCCCCTGCGCGGGCCATGAAACGGGCCAGGGGTGCGGCAAGCTCGGTGCGATCGCCGTGCTTGAAGGGAAGAATCAACCGCCGCGCCATGCCGTCATAGCGGATGGCGGCGCGCGCGCGTGTGAATTTCGGCGCGCTATTGCGGCAATGGGCGCAGACAACTTCGCCGCCGGCGAGGGCGGCGAACACGAACGGCACGCCGCAGCGGGCGCAAAAGGGCGCGGTGATGAAATTCACCGCCTGGAAACAGGTCGCGCAAAATTCCCCAGGGGCTGAAACCGGCCGATCGCAGGTGAGACAGAGGGGCGGCAGCAAGAGATCGAGCAGACCGCGCCCGGCGCGGCGGAAGATCCCGCCCGCGTCGAGCGCAGCCCCGCTCACGCGGCGAGGCGGGAGCGGATCGCCGCCAGCGCGGCCTCCGCCCGCGTGCCATCCGGCCCGCCGGCCTGGGCGAGATCGGGCCGCCCGCCGCCGCCCTTGCCGCCCACCGCCTCGCTCGCCATGCGCACGAGATCGACGGCATTGAACCGCGCGGTGAGATCGGGCGAGACGCCGACGACGATGCTGGCTTTGCCCTCGGCGGTGGAGACCAGGGCGACGACGCCGCTGCCGATCTGTTTCTGAATGGCGTCGGCAAGGCCCTTCAGGTCGCGCGCCGCGACCTCGCCGAGATGGCGGGCGGCGAATTTCACCCCGCCGATCTCCTCGACCGCGGCCTCGCCGCCGCCGGTCGCGAGCTTGCGCTGGAGCGTGCTCACCTCCGCCTCCAGCCGCCGCCGCTCGTCGAGGAGGGCCTGGACGCGGGCGGGAAGATCGGCCGGGTGGGTGCGGAGTGCCGCCGCCGCCTCGGCGAGACGGCGATCGTTTTCGGCGACGAGTGCCAGTGCCCCGGCCCCGGTCGCCGCCTCGATGCGGCGGAGGCCGGCGCCGACCGCACTCTCGGCCTCGATGCGGAAGAGGCCGATATCGCCGGTGCGCCCGACATGGGTGCCGCCGCAAAGCTCGATCGACCAGGCCGGCTTGTTGCCGTCCGGCCCGCCCATCATCACGACACGCACTTCATCGCCGTATTTTTCGCCGAACAAGGCCATGGCGCCGAGTTCGACCGCCGCCGCCGGCGTCATGAGGCGGGTCACGACGGCACTGTTCTCGCGGATGCGGGCATTGACCTCGGCCTCCACCGCCGCCAGATCCTCGGCACTCAGCGGGCGCGGATGGCTGATGTCGAAACGCAGCCGGTCGGGGGCGTTGAGGCTTCCCTTCTGCGTCACATGCGCCCCGAGCCGCCGGCGCAGCGCCTCGTGCAGGAGATGCGTCGCCGAATGGGCGCCGCGGATGGCGCGGCGACGGGCATGGTCGATCTCGGCCTGCACGGGAGAGCCGACACGGGCCGTGCCAGCCGTGATCCGCCCGAAATGGACGAAGAGATCGCCGAGTTTTTTCTCGGTATCGTCGATCGTGATCACGAGCCCGTCGGCGCCGGTGATCCGCCCGCTATCGCCGACCTGGCCGCCGCTTTCGCCATAAAACGGCGTCTGGTTGAGAATGACGGCGATGTCCGCCCCCGCCTGCGCTTCCGTGACCGGAGCGCCGTCCCGCACCAGAGCGAGGATCGTCGCCTCGGCGGTCTCGGTCGCGTAGCCGAGGAACTCGCTGGCGCCGGTTTTTTCACGCAGATCGAACCACACGCGCTCGGTCGCCGCCTCGCCCGAGCCGGCCCAGGCGGCGCGGGCGCGGGCGCGCTGGGCCGCCATCGCCGCCTCGAAACCGGGAAGATCGACGGCGCGCCCCTGCTCGCGGAGCGCATCGGCGGTGAGATCGACCGGAAAACCATAGGTGTCATAGAGCCGGAAGGCGATTTCGCCCGGCAAGGCGGCACCGGCGGAAAGCTTTTCCACTTCTTCGGCGAGAAGATGGAGGCCCCGCTCGAGCATCGCCGCGAAGCGCGTCTCCTCGAGCGCCAGCGTCTCCTCGATCAGCGCCTCGGCGCGGCCGAGTTCGGGATAGGCGAGCCCCATCTGGCGGATCAGCGCCGGCACCAGCCGGCAGAGGAGAGGCTGTCCGACGCCCATCTGGTGGGCGTGGCGCATGGCGCGGCGCATGATCCGGCGCAGCACATAGCCGCGCCCTTCGTTCGAGGGCAGCACGCCATCGGCGATCAGAAACGCCGAACTCCGCAGATGATCGGCGATGACGCGGTGGCTGACCTTGTGCGGCCCGTCCGGCGCCTGGCCGGAGGCCTCGGCGCTGGCGAGGATGAGGGCGCGGAGCGTATCCGTGTCGTAATTGTCGTGCTTGCCCTGGAGGATGGCGGCAAAGCGTTCGAGCCCCATGCCGGTATCGATCGAGGGACGCGGCAGCGGCCGGCGTGATCCGGGCGGATCCTCCTCGAACTGCATGAAGACGAGGTTCCAGATCTCGATGAAGCGGTCGCCATCGGCCTCCGCACTGCCGGGCGGGCCGCCGGGGACGCCCTCGCCATGGTCGTAGAAAATCTCCGAGCACGGGCCGCACGGGCCGGTGTCGCCCATGCGCCAGAAATTATCGCTGGTCGGGATGCGGATGATGCGGCTTTCCGGCAGCCCCGCGACCTTGCGCCAGAGTGCTGCCGCCTCGTCGTCCTCGGAATAGACGGTGACCAGGAGCCGCTCGGGAGGCAGGGCGAAATCGCGGGTGATCAGCTTCCAGGCGAGATCGATCGCGACATCCTTGAAGTAATCTCCGAAACTGAAATTGCCCAGCATCTCGAAAAACGTGTGATGGCGGGCGGTATAGCCGACATTGTCGAGATCGTTGTGCTTGCCGCCGGCGCGCACGCATTTCTGCGCCGTGGTGGCGCGGCGATAGGGGCGGGTCTCCTGGCCGGTAAAGACGTTTTTGAACTGCACCATGCCGCTGTTGGTGAACAGAAGGCTCGGGTCGTTGCGCGGCACAAGGGGCGAGCTTTCCACCACCTGATGGCCGTTCTGGGCAAAGAAATCGAGGAAAGCGGCGCGAATGTCGTTGCTGCTGGTCATCGTGACCGGAGGGCCCCTGGCTGCTTCGAGTTACGGCATCAAAGCAAAAGCCATTACCGCAGGCGCCCCCGCCTGTCACCCTGGCACCGCCCTGCGCCTCACTGGCCGAGTTCGACGAGGACGATTTCCGCCCCCTCGTCACAGGCGAGGGTGATCTCGCTCTCGCCCGAGATCGCCGCGCCATCGCGCGGGCCGAGCCGCTCGCCATTCACCGTGATCGTGCCGCTGGCGGCGACGAGATAGGCGCCGCCGGCTTCCGGCAGGCGGTGGCGGAATTCCTGGCCCGCCGCGAGCCGCCCGGCGAGCACCGCGGCATCGGCATAGAGCGGGAGGGCCCCGAGCCCTTCATGCGCCGCCCGCCCGCTTGCCAGCACTTGCAGGAGACCGCTCTCGCGCGGGAATTGCCGCGCCCCCCAGCCGGGCGCGACGCGCGTCTGATTGGGCATCACCCAGATCTGGAACAGCCGCGTCGGCACCGCTTCGAGATTGTATTCGGCATGCACGATCCCGGTTCCGGCATGCATCACCTGGACGTCGCCGGCCTCGGTCCGCCCCTCATTGCCAAGGCTGTCGCGGTGGCTGATCGCGCCTTCGCGGACATAGGTGATGATTTCCATTTCGCGGTGTGGGTGGGGGTCGAAGCCCCGCTGCGGCGCGATCTCGTCGTCGTTCCAGACCCGGAGCGGCCCGAACCCCATGCGCTCCGGGTCGTGATATTCGCCGAAGCTGAAATGATGGCGCGCATTCAGCCACTCATTGCGAAACCGCCCGAGAGCGGAGAAGGGGCGAAGGTCGATCATGGCGCGGCTCCTGTGATTGGTTTGATATCGAAGGATATTGGCGCGAAGATGGGCCGGAGCCACGGAAAAATCAAGGGGAGCCGTTCCAACCGAACCGCCCGGCCCGCGAACCCCCTCATTTCCCCGACCCGGGCATGGTTGCGCATCGGCGGGGTTGTATAACGTCTCCAACGGGTGAGACGTTGGAGCGGCGGCATGGCAAATCCGGATCGGCGGCGAAGGAGATGAACCATGCCTGAATCCCGGCCTGAATCCCGCCTCGACTTCGCCGAGATGACGGCGCTCGCCGAAGGTCGCCATCCCGATCCGTTCGCCGTGCTTGGCCCGCATCGTGTGGGTACCGTGACCTCGGTGCGGACGATGCAGCCACAGGCAGGGCGGGTCGAACTGCTCGACCGCGCGAGCGGTGCCGTGCTCGCTCCACTTTCTCGCGTTCACCCGGCCGGGATCTTTGCTGGCCCCCTGCCGGAGCCATGTTCCTACCGCTTTCGTCTTTACGAAGACGCGCTCGTGCGCGAGACCGAGGATCCCTATGCCTTCGGCGTTCTCCTCGGTGATCTCGATCTCTATCTGCTGGCGGAGGGGCGGCACCGTGAACTCGGCGCCTGTCTCGGCGCCCATGTCATCGAACATGAGGGGGTGCGCGGCGTACGTTTCGCCGTCTGGGCGCCGAATGCGCGGCGCGTCTCGGTGGTCGGTTCGTTTAATCACTGGGATGGGCGGCGCCATCCGATGCGCCTTCGTCATTCTGCCGGCGTCTTCGAGTTGTTCGTCCCGCGTCTTCTTCCCGGCACCATTTACAAATACGAAATCCTCGGCGCGGATGGCACAGTATTGCCGCTGAAGGCCGATCCTGTCGCGGCCCAGACCGAGGCGCCGCCAGCGACCGCCTCGGTCGTCGCGATGCCGCTCGCGATCGATTGGCGCGATCAGGCGTGGCTCGCCGCGCGGGCGGCCCGGCAGAATGCGGCGGCGCCGATCGCGATCTATGAGGTGCATGCGCTGTCCTGGAGCCATGAGGGCGATCCCGATCGCTGCGGCTGGGATAATCTCGCCGCGCGGCTGATCCCTTACGCGACCGCGATGGGCTTCACCCATCTCGAATTATTGCCGATCACGGAGCATCCTTTTGTCGGCTCCTGGGGCTATCAGCCGCTCAGCCAATTCGCGCCGACCGCGCGGCTCGGCCCGCCGGAGGCCTTCGCCCGCTTCGTCGATCGCTGTCACGAAGCCGGGCTCGGCATCATTCTCGACTGGGTGCCGGCGCATTTCCCGAACGACGCGCATGGCTTGATCCGCTTCGATGGCACGCCGCTCTATGAGCATGAAGACCCGCGCGAGGGCTTTCATCCCGACTGGAACACGATGGTCTATAACCTTGGCCGGAACGAGGTGCGCGGCTTTTTGATCGCGAGCGCGCTGCACTGGCTCAAGCACTACCATGTCGACGCGCTGCGGGTGGATGCCGTCGCCTCCATGCTCTATCGCGATTACAGCCGGCGTGAGGGCGAATGGGTGCCTAACCGCTATGGCGGGCGGGAAAATCTCGAGGCGATCGATTTTCTGCGCGAATTGAGCGAAGTGGTCGCCGCGCGCTGTCCGGGCGCGTTGTTGATCGCCGAGGAATCGACCGCCTGGCCCAGCGTCACCAGGGCGCCGCGCGAGGGCGGCCTCGGCTTCGATTTCAAGTGGAACATGGGCTGGATGCACGACACGCTGCGCTACATGCAGAAGGATCCCATCTATCGCCGCCATCACCACGACGACATGACCTTTGGCCTGATCTATGCGTTTTCCGAGCGCTTCGTGCTGCCGCTCTCGCATGATGAGGTGGTCCATGGCAAGGGCTCGCTGATCGGCCGCATGCCCGGCGATCGCTGGCAGCGGTTCGCCAATCTCCGCGCTTATTTCGGCTTCATGTGGGGTCATCCCGGAAAAAAATTGCTGTTCATGGGTGGCGAGTTCGCGCAGGAGTTGGAGTGGAACCATGACGCGGCACTGACCTGGAGCCATCTCGACGATCCGGCACATCTTGGTGTGCAGCGCCTCATCCGAGACCTGAACAGGGTGTATCTCGCGCATCGGGCGCTCCATCAGCGAGATTGCGAGGCGGCGGGGTTTCGCTGGGTGGTGATCGATGATCGCGCGCAGAGTGTGTTTGCGTGGCTTCGCTTCGGCGCGGAGGGCGAGGCGCCGGTGCTGGTGGTGTGCAATTTCACCCCTTTGCCACGCCATTCCTATCGGCTCGGGGTGCCGCAAGCCGGCGCGTGGCGGGAAATCATCAACACCGATGCCGCGTGCTATGGCGGCGGCGATCTCGGCAATGGCGGTGTGATGGTCGCCGAGGCGATGGCGAGCCACGGTCTGCCGGCCTCGCTTACGCTGACCCTGCCGCCGCTTGCGACATTGATTATCAGCGCCGGCGGGAATGGTGCGGCATGATCCCGACCAAGGTGCGGCAGAGACAGGGAAATCCCCCTATCCCCAATTCATGTCTGAATCGGATTTTTTGAGCGCCACTTGGAAAACATCCAAAAGCGTGATAGAGATCCTGGTGTTCCTTTTGATCGGAA
>JAKAQU010000374.1 GCA_021819535.1 Pseudomonadota bacterium
GTTACTTACGTCCACACCTGGAATCTGTTCGCCAATACCCTCAAGGACCAGGGGATCGAGGTGCGCTTCGTCGACCCCGAGGATCCGGAAGCCTTCGCCCGCGCGACCGATGAGCGCACCCGCGCCTATTACGCCGAGACGCTGCCCAACCCCAAACTCCGCGTATTCCCCATCGCCGAGGTCGCGGCGATCGGGCGCCGCTTCGGCGTGCCTTTGATCATGGACAATACCGCAGCCCCCCTCCTCGTGCGTCCCCTCGCGCATGGTGCCGCGGTGGTGATGTATTCGGCGACGAAATGGCTCGGCGGGCACGGCAATTCGATCGGCGGCGTCTTGATCGATGGCGGCAATTTCGACTGGGGCGCGTTCCCCGAACGCCAGCCGCTCCTCAACCAGCCTGATCCGAGCTATCACGGCGCCATCTGGAGCGAGGCGGCGAAACCGCTCGGCCCGATCGCCTATATCCTGAAGGCGCGTGTGACGCTGCTCCGCGATCTTGGCGCGGCACTGAGCCCGTTCAACGCTTTTCTCATTCTCCAGGGGATCGAGACGCTGGCCTTGCGCATGCGCGCCCATAGCGAGAATGCCGAGGCCGTCGCCGCTTTCCTCGCCCGCCATCCCGAAGTCGCGCGGGTCATCCATCCCGGCCATGCCGAAGGTCTCGCCGCCGAGCGGGCGCAACACTACATGCCGGGCGGCAAGGGCGGCCTCGTCGGTTTCGAACTCAAGGGCGGGGCGGAAGCCGGGCGGCGCTTCATCGACGCGCTGAAACTTTTCTACCACGTCGCCAATATCGGGGATGCGCGCAGCCTCGCGATCCATCCGGCGACGACGACGCATTCCCAGCTTTCCCCGGCCGAGCAGGCGGCGAGCGGCGCCTCACCCGGCTATGTGCGGCTTTCGGTGGGGATCGAGCATATCGACGACATTCTCGCCGATCTCGCCCAAGCGCTCGATGCCGCGCGCCAGGCGCTCGCGGCCTGAATGGCGGAGGGCGACGAGGACGAACCGCAACGCCGTGGCGCGCTGATCGCGCTCGTGGTGGTGGCCGTGCTCGTCGCGGGCTCGCTCTGGCTCGTTCATATCCTCGGCGAGGCCGGGCGGGTTCAGGATTGCATCGCCGCCGGGCGCAGCAATTGCGCGCCGGTTGACGGTGGCGCCAGCCGCTAAGGACGTGTCAAAAAATAAACGCGTTCTATCAGTGATCAGGGCTGGCAGTGATCAGGGCAGGGGCTTTGCCCCTGACCCCACCAAAGGCAATGCCTTTGGAAACCTTTCGGAAAAATGCGGGTCTGGGGCCGCCGGCCCCAGCTTGTCGCAATGGGAAGTAGGGGGTAGCGCCCTGGCCTCGTTCAGCATCCCGTCGGCAGCAGGATGAGGGCGCTCGCGATCGCAGCGATCCCCTCGCCACGCCCGGTGAAGCCGAGTTTTTCGCTGGTCGTCGCCTTGATCGCGACCTGCTCGGGCGAAACCCCGAGAAGTTCGGCCAGGCGCGCCGCCATCGCCGGCACGTGCGGGGCGATTTTCGGACGCTCGCAAATCAGAGTGATGTCGGCATTGCCGAAAATACCGCCGCGCGCCTGGATGCGGCCGGCGGCATGGCGGAGGAAGCGGGCACTATCGGCATCTTTCCATTCCGCTTCCGCAGGCGGAAAATGGCGCCCGATATCGCCCTCGGCGAGCGCACCATAGATCGCATCGCAAAGCGCGTGGATGCCGACATCGGCATCCGAATGCCCGGCGAGGCCCCGCTCATGCGGCACGACGACGCCGCAGAGGACGAGTTTGCGCCCGGGCGTGAAGGCGTGAACATCAAAGCCGGTGCCGATACGCGGCAGCCAACTCGGCAATGGCGCTTGATTTTCGTGCAATATGAGGAACCCTCTCGCGAGTTACTGCCGTCTATCTGCGCATCATCGCGGCATAACTGTTGCGCGTCAACATGGTTCCGGTTATTTTGATTAAATGCTGAGCAAATTCTCGCGGCAAGCCGCACCTCCCGACCGCTCGCCCGGATTTCCCGGGCTGACACCGATCACTCTCGGCGGCGGGGTTAGGCTCGCCGAGCCGGTCATTCTCGCGCCGATGTCGGGCGTCACCGATCTTCCTTTCCGCCGCCTGGTGCGCGATCTCGGCGCCGGCCTCGTGGTCTCGGAAATGATCGCCTCCTGGGCGATGATCCGCGAAAATCAGACCACGCTGCGCATGGCGGAAGTGGTCTCTGGCACCGGGCCGAACGCGGTGCAACTCGCCGGCTGCGAGCCGGAGGCGATGGCGGAAGCGGCACGGCTCGCGGTTGGGCGCGGGGCGGATCTGATCGACATCAATTTCGGCTGCCCGGTGAAGAAGGTGGCGCTCGGCCAGCAGGCGGGTTCGGCGCTGATGCGCGACGAGGCGCAGGCGGCGCGCATCCTGGAGGCGACGGTGCGCGCTGTCGCCGTGCCGGTGACGCTCAAAATGCGCCTCGGCTGGGACCATGAGCACCGCAACGCGCCGCGTCTTGCGCGCATCGCCGAGGCGTGCGGCATCCGCATGGTGAGCGTCCACGGCCGCACCCGCCAGCAATTCTATACCGGGGTCGCGGATTGGGATTTCGTCGCCGAGGTGAAGAATGCGGTCGCCATTCCGGTGATCGTCAACGGCGATATCAAATCTCCCGAGGATGCCGAGCAGGCGCTCGCCCGCTCCGGC
>JAKAQU010000375.1 GCA_021819535.1 Pseudomonadota bacterium
TTCCGATCTGAAGATCGAAATCGGCGATCGCGGGCGCGCAGTCGAACTCGATCTCGGCCAAATTCTCCTCCCCCATGCGAGGGAAGCTAGGATCGCGACGACGATCCGTCAATCATGCCCGATGGTGGGAAAATATCACGCCCCGCGATGGATGGGATCGATCCAGGGGATTGTTTCGGGCTTTTCCACCGGCGCGATATCGAGATTGACCACCACCGCCTCGTTGTCGCTCCTGACCAGGACGCATTCCAGCGTCTCATCCGTGCTCGCGTTGATTTCCTGATGCGGCACATAGGGGGGGACGAAAATGAAATCGCCGGGGCCGGCCTCGGCGGTGTATTCGAGATGTTCGCCCCAGCGCATGCGCGCGCGGCCCTTGATCACATAAATCACGCTCTCGAGCGCGCCGTGATGATGGGCGCCGGTTTTGGCGTTGGGATGGATGCTGACCGTCCCGGCCCAGATTTTCTGCGCGCCGACGCGGGCGAGATTGATCGCAGCCCTGCGGTCCATCCCCGGCGTCTGCGCGGTGTTGGGATCGAGCGCGTGGCCCGGGATGACGCGCACGCCTTCGGTTTTCCAGTCCGGCGTGTGGTGGTGATGGCTGTCCGTGTGATCGTTCATGGCTTGGCAAAGCTCCCCGCGGCGTGGCTCAGGGCCATTCTGGCGCGAACCACGGCGGCGATCCAGCCCCGTTCGTCGCGCTGCCCGAGCGCGGGCCGCGGGCCGCTCTCCGGCACCAGGGCGGCGCAGACGGCAAAGGCCGCGAGCCCGGCGACGCTCAAGGTGAGAAACGCCGCGTCATAGCCGACATGCTGGGCGATCAGGCCGCCGGCGAGGTTGGACGCGCTCGCGCCGAGGCTGACGGCGAGCGCCACCGCACCTTGCGCGAGATTGACGCGGCCGGTGCCCTGCATCAGATCGGCGGCGATCAGGGCGCTGACGACGCCGAAAATCCCCGACCCGATGCCGTCAAGCGCCTGCACCGCGACCACGGCGAGCGGGTGGTGAAGCAAGACGAGCAGCACACCGCGCAACGGCAGCATGGCGAGGGCGATGAGAAAAATCGCCTTCCGCCCGATGCCGGCCGCGACCGCGCCACCCACCGACGCCGAGGCGATCGTCATCACCAATTGCGCCGCCATGATGCAGCCGCTCATCGCGAACAGGCTCTCGCCGTGATGCTTGGCGAGCGTCTCGCTCGCCAGCGGCAGCATGGCGCCGTTGCCGAGATAAAACAGCAGGCAGACCGCGAGAAACGCGAGCAGATCGCGCCGGCGCAGCAACGCCTTGAGCGACATCGCGGCCGCGCCCGGAAGTGCGTCGCCACGCGCCGCGCGATGATCGATCTCATGCGCCGGGATCACCGCCGCCATCGCCGCACTGCCGAGCGCAAACAGGCTGGCCAGGATGAAAATCCAGATCAGGCCGAACATCCAGCCGGCCGCGCCGAGCAGGAGGGCTGCGAGAAAATTGCCGGCATGGTTGAAGGTCTCGTTGCGGCTGACGCGCGAGGCGAGACCACGCCGCCCGACGAGGCCGAGGCTCAAGCCGATGGTGATCGGATGGAACACGGCGAGCGCCATGCCGAGAATGACGGAGGCGAGAAACACCGCGGGCCTCCCCGGCACCAGCGCGATGAGCAACACGCCGAGCGCCACCATCGCGCCCGAGATCGCGAACATCAGGCGCTTGCGGGTGGTGCGGTCGACGAGAATACCGGCCGGCACCTGGCACAAAGCACTTGCGATGTTATTGACCGCGAAGGCAAGCCCGATCGCGCCCGGCGACCAGTGCCGCACGCTCGCGAGGAACATGGCGAAGAACGGGCTGAGGCCGTCGCGGACATCGGCGAGCAGAAACAGCATCCCGTCGAGGCCGAAATGGCTGCGCGAGGAGGCGGTGGGGGCCGCATTTCGCGCGCTCGGCGCGGGAACGGCGGGAAGGGTGCGGGTCGTTGCCATGGCTCAGGCATGATCCGCCTCCATGACCGCAATATGGTCGGCCTGGCCCGATTTCCGCCGCATTTCATCGCCCGGCGACGATGGTTGCGGCCGCGTCTCGGCGACGCCAAGGGCGAGGGTTGCGAGCGCGATCACGGCCACGGCGGAAAGTGCCAGAAAACCAGCGGGATAGCCGAAGGCGCCGACGATCAGCCCAGCGCCGAGATTGGACGCCGCCCCCCCGAGTCCGGTCGCCAGCGCGACCAGGGCTTGCGCAAAGTTGATCCGCCCCGTTCCCCGCATGAGATCGGCGGCGATCAAGGGCGCGATGATGCCGAACACCCCGGCGCCGATCCCATCGAGCGCCTGCACCAGCACGATGCCGACGGGGCTGCCAACGAATACGAATAACAGGCCGCGCAGCGGCAAAATCGCGAAGCCGATGAGAAAAATCGGCTTTCGTCCCCATCCCGCGGCGTCGGCGCGCCCGACCGCGATCGCAACCGCGACCATGACCGCTTGCGCGACGATGATGCAGGCGCTCATCGCCGCGGCGTCCGCTCCGGGATGGGTCGCCGCCAGAACTTGGCCGGCGAGCGGCAGCATCGCCGCATTGGCGAGATGAAACAAAACCACCGCCAGCAGAAAGGCGGCGAATCCCGGTCGCCGTAGCGTCTCGCCGGGCGACAATGCGGCAACGCCGGGCGCGGGCCGCCCGCGCGCGACATCGTGATCGATCGCGCGC
>JAKAQU010000376.1 GCA_021819535.1 Pseudomonadota bacterium
GATCTCTCCGCTACATCCTCGACCCCGAGGACGCGATGGGCGCGGGCTACCCCTCCGAAACCTTCCGCGTGCTAAAAAAGAACGAAATCGCCCGCCACGGCGAATACCGCACCGCCCGCCTCGTGCTGGCGGCGTGGGATGTCATGGAGGCGACCCGGTCGATCGGCGGCGTTGTCGGCGACGCTCGTTCATGATATGTTCCCTACCATGAACGAGCCCCGAACCCAGCGCGTCCGCGACCCGGTCCACGGCCTGATCGTCTTTCGGGCCGGGAACAGGCTGGATCAGCTCGCCTGGGCGTTGCTCGACACGCCGGAGTTCCAGCGCCTGCGGCGGATCAAGCAGCTTGGCGTATCGGACTTTGTTTTCCCCAGTGCCACCCATACCCGCTTCGCGCATTGCATCGGCGTGTTTCACACGGCCCGGACGCTGGTGGACATCATCGCTCGGGAGCTCCCGGCTATCGGCCAGGAACCAGACCCCAGGCGCGCAGAGGTTGCGATGATCGCGGCCCTTTTACACGATCTGGGCCACGGTCCATTCAGCCATACGTTTGAGGGGGTGCAAAAATCCCGGGGTGTCAGCAAGCGGCATGAGCGGTGGACGGCGGAGATTATTCGCAACCCGCTCGGTCGGATTCGTCCCCTGCTGGATGCGCACTGGCCCGCGGGCGGGTTTTGCGACGCGGTTGCCGACTTGCTCGAAGCCGAGGACCCGATCGATATCTATCATGCAGTCGTCTCCAGCGCGTTCGATGCCGACCGCCTCGATTATCTCCGCCGCGATCGCCTGATGACAGGCACTGGCGCCGGTGCCATCGACTTCGATTGGCTGATGGAGCAGGTGCGTGTCCGCGAGATCGAGATCGAGGCAGCCGACGCTGACGGCGAGGATAATCGGGCGCGGGTTCCGACCTTCTGCTTCGACCCCAAGGCGCTGCCGGCCGCCGAGCAGTTCCTGCTCGCACGCTACACGCTGCATGAGCAGGTCTATTTCCATAAGGCGACCCGGTGCGTCGAGCAGATGATCGCAAAGCTCCTGCGCGGTGTGGCACGGCATGCTGCCAAACCGGGCACGACCGGGCTTGCCGCCACCCATCCGCTGATCCGCTTCTTCGGTCGCAACGGCGCGACCGTGGAAAATTATCTGGCGCTGGATGACATCGTGGTGGCCGACGCGATCCGGCAGCTTTCCTCGGCACCCGATCCGGCGCTGGCTGAGCTGGCGCGCCGGCTCCGGGATCGTGACCTTTACAAGACACTTGACATCGCCTCCTTCGGGCATGACGAGGGCGTGCAGCGGAAGGAGGCACGGCGAATCGACCGCGACTTCGCGGCGCAGCTCAAGGCCGAGCGGATCATCAAGGACGAAAGTGCGGCGGTGAGCATCTACACGCAGATCGGCGGCGATGATGAGCGTGCGCACAAGCGCCTCCACATCCTCGACGCAAAAAAGGGTCCGGTTGAGATCACCGAGGTCTCGCCGCTCATCAGGGCGCTGCGCGAGCCCAGGAAATTCACGCGATACGACTTCGAACAAGACGCTGATCGCGATGCTGCTCGGCAACGGAAAGGGGAACACCATGAAGGAACGTGAGGATGTCGTGGCCGCGGTGCTGGCCGCGGCCGGCGGGGAACTGACCGGCCGCGTGCGGTTACAGAAGGCGGTGTATCTGATGGACCAGCTTGGGCTGGAGAGCGGGCTCTCGTTTGATTACCATCACTATGGGCCGTTCTCGCGCGATCTCGACAATGCGATAGCCGACGCGAAGGCCTTCGGCCTCGTGGAGGAGGAATTTGAACGACGGCAAAGCGATGGCGCGACGTACAGCATCTTCCGGTTGAAGGGACAGCCGAAGGCGGAAGCCTTTGGCAAGCTCGGTGCGGAGAAGGCTGGCGAACTTGCTCGCCTGTTTGCGGCGACCAACGTGACAGTCCTCGAGCTTGCCGCCACGGTGCACTGGCTTTCGTATGTTGAGAAATATGCCGACTGGAAAAGCGAAATCATAAAGCGCAAGGGCGTCAAGGTCCAAGGGGGACGGCTGGAAAAGGCGGTCGAGTTCCTGGCGCAACTGAACCTCTCACCGTCCGCTGTACGGGCTGTGGCATAGGCTGACCGGATTGGGCCGCAGGTGATCACGCCCGAAGACCCTCCGGGCTTTGTTGTCCGCACCGAGGCGCAGAAGGCCGCCGCAGATAATGGCTTTCGGCTGTCGCGCGGCGTGGAGGGCGGTTGGCTGCGCTTTGCCTCCACCACCGCCCAGGGCGATGTCTGGATCGCCGGCGTCTCGCCGGCCGGCCCCTGGCTGCTTGCGCTCGACCGCGCGCAGGTCGCGGCGGAGATCGGGGCGGCTCCGACCACGCTCGCCACCGGGCCGGGGACGGCTGTGTTCGTTTTCGACACGCTGGCACCGCTCTACGCCGCCCTCGATCGCGCCTACCGTCTCGGGGTGAGCCTGCCGGACGCGCCGCTCGTGCAGTTCCAGGCGGCGGCGGAAAACCTGCCGCGCACCACCGAGGCCGAGCGCCTGATCGTGCAGCGAATCGGCCAGGACATCTTCCGTGCCCGCTTGCTGGACTACTGGCAAGGCCGGTGCCCGCTGACCGGCATAACCGACCCGCCCCTCCTGCGCGCCTCACACATCATCCCCTGGGCCGAGTGCGAGAGCGACGCCGAACGCCTCGACA
>JAKAQU010000036.1 GCA_021819535.1 Pseudomonadota bacterium
TCCGATCTCGCGGAACCCTCCCCCTCAAATCCGCGCCCGGGATCAGCAATAGCGCGCTCTATTCGGATTCGACGCTGGCGATCGACGTCACCACCGGCAAGGTGAAATGGCATTACCAGCATCTCCCCAACGATACCTGGGACATGGATGACGCCTTCGAGCAGGTTCTGGTCGATCTTCCGATCGGTGGGGTGATGCGGAACATGGTGGTGACCACCGGCAAGCTCGGGATGATCGAGGCGGTCGACCGCAATTCCGGCGCCTGGCTCTGGGCCAAGGAGACGGTGCCGCAGAACATCATCGACGCGATCGACCCCAAGACCGGCGCCAAGACGATCAACGCCGCCTCGATCCCGCATATCGGCCAGACGACGATGAACTGCCCCTCCGACCCCGGCGCGCGCGGCTGGCCGGCGACCGCCTATGATCCGGAGCGGCAGACGCTCTATCTGCCGCTCAACGAATTCTGCGCCTACACGACGCCGCTGCCGCTGAAGCCGGGCGAGACCTATCAGGGCGGCGGCGGCCGGGCGACGTTCTCGCGCAATCTGATCCCGGGGAGCGATGGCAATATCGGCCGCATCGATGCCGTGCGGCTGAGCGACCAGACGCCGCGCTGGTCCTTCCGCTTCCGTGCGCCTGCGACGAGCGCGGTGTTGCCGACGGCGGGCGGCGTCGTCTTCGCCGGCGGCTGGGATCGCGTTTTCCGCGCCCTCGACAGCGACACCGGCAAGCTGCTGTGGCAGGTGCGCACCAACAACGCGGTCAACAGCTTTCCGATCAGCTATGCCGTTGGAGGCAGGCAATACGTCGCGATCGCGATCGGCAACGGCTCCGGCCAGGGCCAGGAATTATCGACGCTGGTGCCGAACATGGCCTTGCCCGACGAGGGATCGGTGCTCTGGGTCTTCGCCTTGCCGCAAACCCCCTGATCCGCATCAGGGATGTGGCGGCAGGGGAAAACTCTGCACGAGGCTTCCCGAAACCAGCCGCCAGCCATCGACGAGCACGAAAAAAATCAGCTTGAAGGGAAGCGAGATCGAACTCGGCGGCATCATCATCATGCCCATGCTCATGAGCACGCTGGCGACGACGAGATCGATCACCAGAAACGGCAGAAAGAGCAGGAATCCCATCTCGAAGGCGCGCCGCAATTCGCCGACCATGAAAGCCGGGATCAGGGTCCGCCATGGCGTCTCCTCGGCGCGGGCGGGCAGCGGCAGATGGGCGAGGTCGAGAAAGAGCTTGATGTCGCTCGGCCGCGCATTCGCCGCCATGAATTGCCGGAACGGCTCGCCGGCGAGGCGCAAGCCTTCCATCTCGGAAACCTTCCCCGCCGTCATCGGCGCGATACCGCTATCCCAGGCTTGATCGAGCACCGGCTGCATGACGAAATAGGTGAGGAACAGCGAGAGCCCGATCACCACCGTATTGGGCGGGATCGTCGCATTGCCGATCGCACTCCGGAGCAGCGAAATGACGATGACGATGCGCGTAAAAGCGGTGACCATCACCAAAAGGCTCGGCGCGAGGGAGAGAAGGGTGATCAGTGCGGTGAGCTGAACCAGCCGGCTGGTCGCCCCCGCCTGCCCGGCCGCGCCGAGATCGATCGAGACCGACTGCGCGAACGCCGCCCCCGGCAGGAGAAGGACGAGGAAAAGCGCGAGTAGGAGGCGCCGCGCCGTCATGGCCGCCCCTCCGCCCCCGGAAGCCAGCCGATCACCTGATCCTGCCCGCCGCCGGTCAGGAGCAGCAGGCGCTGCCCGTCGCAGGCGATCAGATGGACGCGCCGGCGCGGGTCGAGCGCCAGCGTCTCCTCAAGCCGGAGCCGTCCGCCGCCCTTGGGCACGAGGCCGGTGAACCGTACCAGACGCTGGGCGAGCAGAATGAGCCCGAGCACGACCGCAAGTGCGATCAGCGCAAGCAGGAGCGAAGCGAGGGAAGGAAACATGACACGGCCTTTTGCCGAGAGAAAAACACGATAAAATCAGCCTTCATCCGGCGCGGCGCCGTGCGCGAGGAGCGCGCCGAGATCCTCGATCGCG
Organism: Pseudomonadota bacterium; assembly: GCA_021819535.1. Taxonomy (GTDB): domain Bacteria; phylum Pseudomonadota; class Alphaproteobacteria; order Acetobacterales; family Acetobacteraceae; genus Acidibrevibacterium. The sequence continues at coordinate 2,046 of JAKAQU010000036.1, forward strand.
GCGAGGAGAGAGGCGAGACGCGGGCGCAGCATCCGCCCGGTCTCCGGCGGGAGGTCGAGCGCCTGGGCGCAGATGCGGCCGACGCGCTGATCGAGCCCGGCGAGATCGATCGGCCGCTCTGCCGCAACCAGGCCGCGCGCGACCTGGAGCATTCCCTCGAGCGCCGCGATGGCGTCATCGAGCCGGGCCGAGGCGCCGGCGGGATCCGGGGGTTGCGCGGAGAGCGCTGTCTCGAGCGGGTTCATGCCCCGCCATTCAAGCGCGAATGGATTACCGAAGTCTTATCTCGCCGCCGATTTACCAAATCTTCAGCGAAGGCGGCGATGATGCCCCCGGGCCGCGATGGCGTAAGGGAGACGACGATGGCGGAGAGTGGGATTGGTCTATTCGATCTGGCCGACAAGCGTCTGGCCTGGATCGACCGACGTCAGCAATTGCTCTCCCAGAACATCGCCAATGCCGATACGCCCGGCTGGCAGCCGAAGGATCTCAAATCCTTTGCGTCCACCCTCGACAAATCCGCAACCGCCGATCTCGCGCTCACCAATCCCCTGCATCTCACGGGCTCGGTCGGCGGCGGCGTGCCCGGCGTCGACACCAAGGCGCTGCCCGAGGAGCGCGCGCCGGACGGCAATGCCGTCGCCATCGACGAGGAATTGACCAAAGTCGCGCAGACCAACGACACCCATGCGCTGGTGGTCAATCTCTACCAGACCTATCTCGGCATGTTCCGCACCGCCCTCGACCGCTAGCGACAGAAGACAGAGAGAAGGGGCAAGACCGCCATGGACCTCAATACCGCGCTCGACATCTCCGCCCGCGGCATGGACGCGCAAACCACGCGCCTCCGCGTCATCGCCGAAAACCTCGCCAATCAGGACACGGGTGGCACCGGGCCGAAGGGCACACCCTATCGGCGCAAGACCGTCACCTTCGAAAACCGTCTCGATCGCAATCTCGGTATCGAAACCGTGCGGGTGAAAAAAATCGACCAGGACAAAGCCCCGCTGCCGCAGCGCTACGACCCCTCCAATCCCAACGCCAACGCCCAGGGTTACGTGACCGCGCCCAACGTCAACGCCTTCGTCGAGCTGATGGATATGCGCGAGTCCGAGCGCTCGTATTCGGCCAATCTTTCGGTGCTGCAGGCCACGCGCGGCATGCTTGCCCGCACCATCGCGATGCTGAAATGAGCCCGCTCTCCCTCACCGTCACCCCCTCCCAGGCCGCGGACGCCTATCGCGCCGCCGATAGCACCGGAAGCGAGGGCGTCGGCGGTAATTTCGGCAACACGCTCACCCGCGCCATCGGCGGCGTGATCGATGCCAACCACAGCGCGGAAGACCAGGCGATGCAGGCGATCGCCGGCGGCGCCAACCTCACCGATGTCGTCACCGCGGTCTCGAAGGCGCAACTCGCCCTGCAAACCGCGACCACCATCCGCGACCGCATGGTGCAGGCCTATCAGCAAATCATGCAGATGCCGATTTAGACCGGCTGGAGCGGGCACAAGAAGACGGAAAAAATCCTTTTCGTTATCCGCGCAAAAAGCGAGGCGATATGACAGAAGGCGAAATTGGCGCCGTGTTGCGTGAGGCCATGCTGGTGACGATGAAAATCGGCGGCCCGCCGCTGCTCATCGGTCTCGTCGTCGGCCTGGTGATTTCGGTCGTGCAGGCGGTGACGCAGATCAACGACCAGGCGCTCTCCTTTCTGCCGCGCGTCGTCGCGCTCGCGCTCACCTTGCTGCTGCTCGGGCCGTTCATGCTCGCGAGCCTCTCTTCCTTCACGGTCGCTCTGTTCGACCGGCTGGTCGCGATCGGCGGTTCATGAGCGCCGACGACGCGGCATTTCTGGCCGCGCTGCCAGGCTCGGCCTTCGCCTTCGCCGCCATTCTCGCCCGCGTCGCGGCGGCGGTGATGGTCATGCCCGGCTTCGGCCAGGCGGATATGCCGATGACGGTGCGCGCCGGCCTCGCCCTCGTGCTGACGCTGCTGCTGGTGCCATTGCTCGCCCCGTCCCTGCCCGCAGCACCCACGAGTATCGCGGCAATGGCCGCCCTCCTCGCCGGTGAATTGCTGGCGGGGCTCTGGCTCGGCTGGCTCGCGCGGCTCCTGGTTCTCGCCCTGCCGCTCGCCGGACAGATCATCGCGCTGATGACCGGTCTCTCCAGCGTGCTGATGACGGACCCCGATGTCGGCGGCCAGGGCCCCGGGCTCAGCCGCATGTTCGATCTCCTGGTGCCGGTGGTGATCTTCGGCACCGGGCTCCATGCGGAACTGCTCGCGGCCCTCGTCGGAAGCTACCATCTCATCGCCCCCGGAGCCGCCTTCTCCGCCGGCGATGGCGCGCGCACCATCCTCGCCGGGGTCGCCGAGAGTTTCGCGCTCGCACTCCGCCTCGCCGCCCCCTTCGTCCTCGCCGGCACGGTCTGGCAGATCGGCCTCGCCCTGTTCGGCCGCCTGGTGCCGCAGATCCAGATCTACTTCATCGCCATGCCGGCACAAATCCTCGGCGGAATAGTGTTGCTGGCCCTGCTCTTGCGCATGGTGGTTGCGGCCTGGATCGCTGCTCTCGGGCCGGGGTTCGTCGCACTCCCCGGCTTCGGCTGACGCGCGCGGGGAAACATGGCCGGAGAGGAATCCGCGTCCCCCGAAGACCGCACCGAAGCGGCAACCCCGCACCGGCTGCAGCAGGCGCGTGAACAAGGGCAGACGGCGCTGTCGCGCGAGGTGCCGGCGCTGGTCGCGCTCGCGGTTCTGGCGCTCATCCTCAGCCTGCTCGCGCCAATGCTGGCGCGTGGCCTGACCCAGCGTCTCGTCCCGTTTCTCGGCGCGGTCGGGCAACTCGACGCCGCCGGGCACCCAGGCCTCGTGTTCCGTGCCGCCTTGCGCGCCGGCGCCTTCGCCTCTCTCCCGGTGATCGCGCTCTTCGCCGCCGCCGGCGCCATGGCGACATTACTGCAAACCGGGTTCGTCCTGCGGCCGACCGCGCTCCTGCCCGATATCACCCGGCTCAGCCCGATGGCCGGCCTCGGGCGGCTGTTCAGCCTCGCGACCTTGCAGCGGGCGGGGAAGGATCTCGTCAAGGTCGCGGCGATCGGGTTCGCGCTCTGGCATGTGCTGCGGGGCGCCCTCCCGCTCCTCGGTGGCGCGCCGTATTGGGATGCGGGAACGCTCGCCTTCCACCTCATCGGCGAGGCCTGGCGGGTGCTGGTGACGCTGCTGCTGGCCCAGCTCGTGATCGCCGGGGCCGATATTTTCTTCGAACGCGCCCGGCATCTGCGCACCCTCCGCATGAGCCGCGAGGACGTGCGCCGCGAAGTGAAAGACACCGAGGGCGATCCCCATATCAAAGGCCGCCTCCGCCTGCTGCGCCGCCAGCGGGCGAAGAAGCGCATGATCGCCGCCGTCCGCGAGGCGACCGTCGTGGTCACTAATCCGACCCATTTTGCGGTTGCGCTGCGCTATGATCGCGGCGCCAATACCGCGCCGGTGGTGGTGGCGAAAGGAATGGACGACATGGCAGCACGCATCCGCGCCGCGGCACAGGAGCACAAAGTGCCGCTGGTGGCCAATCCGCCGCTCGCCCGCGCGTTGCACGAGGTGCCGCTCGATGCCGAAATCCCGGCCGAGCATTACAAGGCGGTCGCCGAGCTGATCGCCTATGTCTGGCGTCTGCAGGGCCGCTTGCAGCGGCGCGGCGCCGAGGGCAGGCGGTTTTGAAACGGCTCGCGGCGCGGCTCGGGTTACGGCGGCGGCGAGTGATCGACCGTCTCGCCGCCCCCGCCCGCGGCGAAGCGGCGCTGCTCGGCCCGCTGTTCGATGGCAAAGCAACGCCGATGGCCATTCTCGACCGCGCGGGACGGATTTTGGCGACCAATGCCGCCCTTCGCAGCCTCGTTGCCGATGCCGGTGCGGTGCCGCTCGGCGAGGAGGCGATGATGCTTTTCGCGCCCGCCGATCGCCAAGCCCTGGCGCGAGACGTCGCCGCCGTCCTCGCCGGCGCGGAACATGCGCTCGGAACGCGGTGGCGCGCGACGCTCAATGGCGCAAGCCCGCGGCGCGTCGACATCGGTTGCACCCCCGTGCGCGAGGCCGACGGCGCGGTCAGCGGGGTGATCCTCTCGCTGTTCGACATCTCCTTGCTGCTGGGGCCGGAAGAAGACGTCTCCCATGGCCAAAAGCTTCGCGCCCTCGGCCTCCTTGCGGGCGGCATCGCGCATGATTTCAACAACCTCCTGACCGCGATCGGCGGCGCGGCGGAAGCGGCGGCGGATGAGGGGGCGGGTGGTGCGGCACTCACCGATATCCGGGCGGCGGTCGCGCGCGGCGCGGCCTTGGTGCGGCAATTGCTCGCTTTCGCCCGCCAGCAGACCTTGCAGCCCGAGATCATCGCGGTGAACGACGCCATCCGCAGCGTCGCGGCCATGCTCGGGCGTCTGATCGGCAAAAATATCGTTCTCACCCTCGATCTCGAGGAGCCGGGGCGTCATGTGCGCGTCGATCCGTCGCAATTCGACCAGGTGCTGGTCAATCTCGCCATCAATGCCCGCGATGCGATGCCCGAAGGCGGGCGGCTCACGCTCGCCAGCGGCCATCTCACCTTGCTTGCGCCCAAAACCATCGGCGCCGAGACCATTCCACCCGGCCGCTATGTCACCCTCACCGTCGCCGATACCGGACATGGCATCCCGCCGGAGCAGATCGGGCGGATTTTCGAGCCTTTCTTCACGACCAAGCGCGAGGGCGGCGGCAGCGGCCTCGGCCTGGCGACGGTGCATGGCATCGTGCGGCAATCGGGCGGGTTTCTCATCCTTGAGAGCGCGCCCGAGGCCGGGACGCGCATCCATGTCCATTTCCCCCGCGTGATTGCGCCCGAGAAGACGGCGCCGGAGCCGGAAGCCGCCGCTTCCGCACCCCCCCCGTCCGCACCCCCCCCGCCCGCGGCGCCGACGTCCGCCGCGCGCGAGGCCGAGGAACACCGGGCGACGGTGCTGTTGGTGGAGGACGAGGCACCGGTGCGCCGTCTCGCCGAACGCGCCCTCCGCCGGCGTGGCTTTTCCGTGCAGGCGGCCGATTCCGCCGAAGCGGCGCTCGCGCTGCTCGAAGGCGGGATGCGGCCGGATGTGGTGGTGAGCGATGTCATGATGCCGGGGCTGGACGGCCCGGGCCTGCTCGCCGAACTCCGCCGCCGCTGGCCCGATTTGCCCGCCATTCTGGTCTCGGGCTATGCCGCGCAAGGCCCGCGGACGGCGCTCGCCGAAGAAACCGCGACCTTCCTCGCCAAGCCCTACAGCCTGGCAGCACTGGTGGACGCGGTCTCGCAGAGCCTCCGGGCGCGACACGAGAGCTTGGTATGATCGGCGGTCTGGTATGGCCGAGCGGCGCGTTGGTGGAGCTGAGGGGGATCGAACCCCTGACCTCCTCATTGCGAACGAGGCGCTCTCCCAGCTGAGCTACAGCCCCGCGCCACTCGGGCGGGCGGACAATGCCGATCACCCTTCTTCAAGTCAAGTCGGGGAAAGACGGGCGGCCGGGTGTTCCGTGCATGGCCCGGCCGCATCGCCGCATATCAGGCGAGATCGAAACGGTCGCTGTTCATCACCTTCACCCAGGCGGCGACGAAATCGTTGACGAATTTCTCCCGGTTGTCATCCTGGGCGTAGAGTTCGGCATAGGCGCGGAGGACGGCGTTTGAGCCGAATACGAGATCGACGCGGGTCGCCGTCCAGCGCACGGCCCCGGTCTTGCGGTCGCGCAGTTCGTAGAGATTTTTGCCGACCGGCTTCCATTCATTGGCCATGTCGAGAAGATTGACGAAAAAATCGGTCGTCAGCGCGCCGACGCGATCGGTGAACACGCCGTGTTTCGTCGCGCCGTGATTGGTGCCGAGCATCCGCATCCCGCCGACGAGGACGACCATTTCCGGCGCCGTGAGCCGCATCAACTGCGTGCGTTCCAGCAAAAGCTCCTCCGGCCGCACCGCGTAATCTTTCTTGAGCCAGTTGCGATAGCCGTCATGGATCGGCTCCAGGACGTCGAAAGAGGCCGCATCGGTCGCGTCCGCGCTGGCATCGCCGCGCCCGGGCGCGAACGGCACCGTGATCGCGAACCCTGCCGCCCTGGCCGCCTGCTCGACCCCGACATTGCCGGCGAGCACGATCACATCGGCGAGGCTGGCGCCGGTTTCGCCGGCGATCGGCGCCAGCGCGGCCAGCACCCGGGCGAGGCGCTCGGGCTCGTTCCCCGCCCAATCCTTCTGCGGCGCGAGACGGAGACGGGCGCCATTGGCGCCCCCGCGGAGATCGGAGCCGCGGAAGGTCCGCGCACTGTCCCAGGCGGTCGCGACCATCTCGCCGATGCCAAGCCCGGAGGCGGCGATCCGCGCCTTGACGGCGGCGATATCGTAATCGCGGCGGCCGGGCGGGATCGGATCTTGCCAGATCAGGTCTTCGGCCGGGACATCGGGGCCGACATAGCGCGCCTTCGGCCCCATGTCGCGATGGGTGAGCTTGAACCAGGCGCGCGCGAACACCTCCGAGAAATAGGCCGGATCCCGGTAAAACCGTTCGGCGATCGGGCGATAGATCGGGTCCATCTTCATCGCCATGTCGGCATCCGTCATGATCGGATTGCGCTTGACCGAGGGGTCGAACGCGTCAACCGGCCTGTCCTCCTCCTTGATCGCGATCGGCTCCCACTGCCAGGCGCCGGCGGGGCTTTTCTTCAATTCCCAGTCGTAGTTGAGGAGGAGATGAAAATAGCCGTTGTCCCACTTGGTCGGATGGGTGGTCCAGGCCCCTTCGATGCCGCTCGTGATGGCGTCAGGCCCCGCACCGCTGCCATGGGGGTTGTGCCAGCCCATCCCCTGCGCCTCGACATCCGCCGCTTCCGGCGCCGGGCCGAGGCGGGTGGCATCGCCATTGCCATGCGCCTTGCCGACGGTATGGCCGCCGGCGGTGAGAGCGAGGGTCTCCTCGTCGTTCATCGCCATCCGCGCAAAGGTCACGCGGACATCCTCGGCCGTCCGCCGCGGATCGGGATTGCCGTCGACCCCCTCGGGATTGACGTAGATCAGGCCCATCTGCACCGCGGCGAGCGGGTTTTCGAGCGATGTGCGCGCCTCGCCCTCATAGCGGCCGGTGCTTTTGGCCAGCCACTCCTTTTCCGCGCCCCAATAGGTGTCGATTTCCGGGTGCCAGATGTCCTCGCGCCCGAAACCGAAGCCGAACGTCTTGAGGCCCATCGACTCGTAAGCGATCGTGCCGGCGAGCACGATCAGATCGGCCCAGCTTATTTTGTTGCCGTATTTCTTCTTGACCGGCCACAACAGGCGCCGCGCCTTATCGAGGCTGACATTGTCCGGCCAGGAATTGAGCGGCGCGAAACGCTGATTGCCGTGGCCCGCGCCGCCGCGGCCATCGGCGATGCGGTAAGAACCCGCCGCGTGCCAGGCCATGCGGATCATCAGACCGCCATAATGGCCCCAATCCGCCGGCCACCAATCCTGGCTATCGGTCAGCAGCGCCTGCAGATCCCGCTTGAGCGCCGCGACATCGAGCTTCTTGAGTTCCTCGCGATAGCTGAACCCCTTCCCCATCGGGTTGGTCTTGGTGTCGTGCTGATGGAGAATGTCGAGATTGAGGGCGTTCGGCCACCATGCCATGACCGAACTGCCGAGCGTCGTGTTCCCGCCATGCACGACAGGGCATTTGCCGGCCGCGCTTCCCTTGTCTCCGTCCATGTTCGCCTCCTGCCAAAAACACATCGATCCACCCGCAGCGGGCGGACGCCGTTGCCGCAGTGTGGCAGAGGCCGAACGCCGCGATCCAATGAATATTCTTGGCGAGCGTCATCGACGGCGACGATGACGACCCGGCCGCATCGCGGCGGCGTTTCCCCCGCCTCCCAGTTTCGCTACGCTACCAGCCGGTACCGGGAGTGACCGCCATGACCAGACGCCAGCCGATCGCAGCGCTCGACACGCACGAGGTGTTCAACCAGCCGCCGCCCTTCGAGGATGTCGATCTCTTCACCAGCGATCAGGCGCTGAGCGATGCCGTGACCCGCGCGGGCGGCATCGCGCATCGGGCGCGGCTTGCCGCCCTCGGGGCGCGCGCCGGCTCGGCCGAGGCGATCGGTTGGGGCATCGCCGCCGAGCGCAACCCGCCGGTTTTGGAAAGTCACGATCGCTTCGGCCATCGGATCGACGAAATCTCCTTCCATCCCGCCTATCACCAATTGATGGCGCTCGGGCTTGAGAGCGGTTTCGCCGCCATCGCCTGGAACGGCACCGCGGCCGGACACGTCGCCCACGCCGCCATTCTCTATCTGACCGGGCAGGCGGACCCGGGAACGAGCTGCCCGATGACCATGACCTACGCCGCCATGGCCGCGCTCCGGCTCGCGCCGGACGTTGCGGCAACGTGGGTGCCGCACATCCTCGCCGGCCGCTACGATCCCGCATCCCGGCCGGCGGCGGAAAAAACCGGCGTCACGATCGGCATGGCGATGACGGAAAAACAGGGGGGTTCCGATGTTCGCGCCAATACCACCCGCGCCGAGCCCACCGGCGAGCAGGATTGGTATCGTCTGGTCGGGCATAAATGGTTCTGCTCGGCACCGATGTGCGACGCATTTCTCACCCTCGCCCAAACCAAGGAGGGGCCAACCTGTTTCCTGCTGCCACGCTGGCTGCCCGATGGCCGGCGCAATGCCGGGTTTCGCATCATCCGCCTCAAGGACAAGCTCGGCGACCGCGCCAATGCCTCGGCCGAAATCGAGTACCACGGCGCCCTCGCCGAACGCATCGGGCCGGAGGGAAGAGGCATCGCGACGATCCTCCAAATGGTCCAGCACACGCGGCTCGATTGCGCCATCGGCTCGGCCTCGCAAATGCGCGCGGCCCTCGCCCAGGCGCTCTGGCATTGCGCGCACCGCACCGCGTTTCAGCGCCGGCTCATCGACCAGCCGGCGATGGAAGCGGTGCTCGCCGATCTCGCGGTCGAAAGCGAGGCCGCAACCGCGCTCTCCTTCCGGCTCGCCGAGGCCGTCGGCGCCGATGACCCGCTCGCCCGGATCCTCCTCCCTTGCGCCAAATACTGGATCTGCAAACGCGCCCCGGGCTTCATCGCCGAGGCGATGGAGTGCCATGGCGGCGGCGGCTATATCGAGACCGGGCCGATGCCGCGCCTCTTCCGCCAATCGCCGCTCAACGCGATCTGGGAGGGCTCGGGCAATGTCGTGGCACTCGACCTTCTCCGCGCCCTCGCCCGCGAGGAGGCGAGCAAGGCCGCGCTCAGCGATTTCCTGGCCGCGAGCCGCGGGCGCGACCCTCTCTACGATGCCTGGATCGCGGCGATCGACCTTGCATCGCCGTCGGACGCGCGGGCGCGGCTTTTGGTCGAGCGCGTGGCTCTCGCCGCCGCCGCCGCAACCCTCATCGCCTGGGACAGCCCGCTCGCCGAAGCCTTCTTGCGCCTCCACCTCGCCCCGCGCGGCACCGCCTATGGCGCTTTCGATGCCACCATCGACACAAAGGCGATCCTCACGCGCGGAAGGCCTGCGGTTTGAGCGGGAGTTGGTAAGTCAAATCTTCTTTTTCTGAAGAAAAAGAAGCAAAAAAGACTTTGTTCCGCTGACGGGAGTTCACCCGCGCCCGGGAGGGCATGCAACGCATCAGGGCCCGCGGAATGTGTGAATGCCGCAGGAAGCACGCGGCGGGTTTCGAGGGCGTCGCGCAACCCAATCGAAACCCGCCGATGCCATCGCCTTTGGCCGAGATGGCGGAAACAGACCCGCTAGACGCTGATCAGTTGCGGGTCTTGTCCACCAGCGCGTTCTTCGCAATCCACGGCATCATCGCCCGAAGCTTCTCGCCGACCTGCTCGACCGGGTGCTCGCTCATGCGCCGGCGCGTCGCCTTGAAGCTGGTCTGATTGACCCGGTTCTCCAGCATCCAGTCGCGCGTGAACTTGCCGGACTGGATATCGCCCAAAACCCGCTTCATCTCCGCCTTGGTCTCGGCGGTGATGATGCGCGGGCCGCTGACATATTCGCCATATTCGGCGGTGTTGCTGATCGAGTAGTTCATGTTGGCGATGCCGCCTTCATAGATCAGATCGACGATCAGCTTGACCTCGTGCAGACACTCGAAATACGCCATCTCCGGCGCGTAGCCGGCCTCGACCAGGGTCTCGAAACCGCCCTTGATCAGCTCGACGAGGCCGCCGCAGAGCACCACCTGCTCGCCGAAGAGATCGGTCTCGCATTCCTCCTTGAACGTCGTCTCGATGATCCCGGCGCGCCCGCCGCCGATCGCCGAGGCATAGGAGAGCGCGATTTCGAGCGCGTTGCCGGACGGGTTCTGCGCGACGGCAACCAGGCACGGCACCCCGCCGCCGCGCTGATACTCGCTCCGCACCGTATGGCCGGGGCCTTTCGGCGCGATCATGAAAACGTCGATATCGGGCCGCGGCTCGATCAGGTTGAAATGGATGTTGAGGCCATGGGCGAAGGCGATCGCCGAACCCGGCTTCATATTGGCCGCGAGATGATCGCGATAGAGATCGCCCTGGCCCTCATCGGGCGTCAGCACCATCACGACATCGGCCCATTTCGCCGCCGCCGCCGGGTCGAGCACGCGCAGGCCAGCGGCCTCGGCCTTGGCGACACCGGCCGAGCCGGCACGGAGACCGACGACGATCTCCTTCACCCCCGAATCCTTGAGATTATTGGCGTGGGCGTGGCCCTGGCTGCCATAGCCGATCACGGCGACCTTCTTCGCCTTGATCAGATTCACGTCCGCATCGCGGTCGTAATATACGCGCATGTTCTACCCCTATGTGACGAGTGGGAAATCGGTCAGATGGTGCGCGCACCGCGCGCGATCGCCGCGACCCCGGTGCGCGAGACCTCGGCGAGGCCGAGCGGGCGCATGAGGTCGAGAAACGCATCGATCTTGTCGGGATTGCCGGTCATCTCGAAGACGAAGCTCTCCGTCGTCGCATCGACGACACGGGCGCGAAACGCATCGGCGAGGCGCAGCGCCTCGG
>JAKAQU010000377.1 GCA_021819535.1 Pseudomonadota bacterium
CGATGCCTGTGCGGCGATGTCCGCCTCGCCATCGGCGATGGCGCGGGCGATGGCGGCATGCAGGCGGGCGGCGCGGGCGAGATCGGCGACCTCGCGATAATGCATGTACCAGAACCGGCGCGAGAGCCCGTTCATCAGCGTCATCGCGCCGGCGGCGAACTCGTTCTGCCCCGCTTCCAGGAGCAGGAGGTTGAAGGCGCGGTCGAGGCGCATGAAGCTGCCGTCATCGTTGCCGATGGCGGCCGCTTCCATCCCGTCGGCGATGTCGGCGAAGTGCTTGCGCTGGGCGGGGCTGGCGAGGCGGGAAGCGGCGCGGGCGAGCAGGCGTTCGATCTCGCGGCGCACGGCGAGCAGGCGCAACTGGCGCGCAACGTCGATCTCGGTGACGATGATGCCCTGGCGCGGCAGAACCTTGACCAGCCCCTCGCGCGAAAGACGCTGCAGCGCTTCGCGCACCGGCGTGCGGCCGAGCCCGCAATGCCGGCTCAAGACCGCCTCCGAGACCTCGGCGCCGGGCGCGAGGCGGAGCATGGCGATCTCTTCCTCGAGAATGCGATAGGCGCGCTCGGTGAGCGATGTCGCTTCGCGCTCGGTCTCTGCGGTATCGGGCATGGGTTCAGAAGCCGAACATGTGATCGAGGGAGAAACCGCCCGCCCGGTCGCGAAGGCCATGATAGCCGAACAGGCGACAGGTGGTGTCGCGGATCAGGACATAGCCGCGTGATCCGGCGCGGGCGAGGTCGGCGGCGGAGAAAATCTCGTCGGGGTGGATCAGCGCCGAGCCCGAGCAGGCGATGGCGAGCGTCGTCTCGGCGATGATCGCACCGGTCTCGTCATGGAGTTGCAGGCCCGTCGCCGAATGCGGGCGCCACGGCGCCGAGGCGGGATAGATCAGAGAGGTGAAACTCCGCCGCCCGCCCTCGCCGAGGCGGAGAAAAAGCCGCGTCGAAAGCCCGGGCGGTTTGCCGGTATAGGATTGCGGCTCGTCGCGATAGGTCATGGCGGTATTGAAAATATGCGCGCCGAAACTCGATTCCGCCTCGTGGCCGCTTTCCCGGTCGGCGTAGCGGAAGAGCGCGTGCAGCCAGCCATCGGCGGCACCGCCGGCGCGAAAATCATAGACCAGTTCGCCATGTCCGCCCTCGGGGAGGGCATCGGCGGGAAGAATGGTGTCGAGATCGAGGGCGAGATCATGGTCGCGCGGCAGATTGCCGAGGAAATGCACCCCGGCCGCCCCTCCCTCCGGGTCGAAGAGATCGAGGCGGAGCGGGAGGCTCGTTTGCGTCGTCGCCATCGGTGTCGGCTGCACGATGGTCGCGAAACGGCGGCGCGGGAGGATAGGAAAGGGCAAAAGAAAACCTCGCCCGAGCGCTGGCGGAAGCCGCGGCAGGTCGGGATCCGGGGTGAGATCGGCGCGTTCGACATTGACATGGGCGATGCGCGTGCGCCCGCCGCGTATCACTTCGTAGCGCGGCCGCACGACGTGCCGGCCGGCGCAGAACTCGATCTGCGCTGGCCAGCGGAGATCGGGCAGCCAATCCCCGACATCGAGTGCGGCGCTGGCGAAGGGCGCGATGTCATGCGGATAGGAGACCGGCCGCTCCGCCCCCATGCGGTCGAGGGCGATCGCGCCGCGCGGGATCGCGACCGCATGGCTGTTCTGCACCCAGAGGATCACCCGCTCATCGCCGCGTGGCGCCGGCAGGCCGGCATAGCGTTCGGAAGGCCAGGCATTGGCGTCGTGCGTGCATGAGAGGCTCGGTTGCGCGCCGTCGGCGCTCGGGAAAGTGTCGAGCGCGTATTTCACCACGTCATGCCCGGCGGCACCGATGACGTGGAGGAAAAGCTGGCCGCAGAAGGGCGGCAGCGAAAACCGCGCGCGGATGTCGCGGCTGTCGAGGGCGAAGCCGCCAGCGCCCGAAGGCAGGGCCTCTTCCCAGGTCGCGAGCGCGCTGCCATCGGCGGCGTAGAGGCGAAGCCAGAGCCGGACGCCGTTCGCGCCATAGCCGCTCCAGTAATTGGCCGAGACGAGGCGTGTCGAAAGCCCGTCCTGGTCGCGGAAAAAGGCGAAATTGGTCGCGAAATTGAGCCGATCGAGATAGCGGCCAGGCACCGTCAGCATCTCAGGCGGCAGGCGGATGGCGTCGAGCGAGAGGCATTCGGCGCCGGCGGGCAGGAAAGGCGCGATCCGCGCCGCGATGCGCCCGGCCTCGAAGCTTGCGATCAGAACGGTGCGCGCGCCACTCTCCGGCAATTCGGTGAGCGGGCGGGCGGCAAGGCCGGCAGTCTCGCGCCCGATGGCGCGCGCGTCCTGGACATAGATCCCGGCGATCGGCGGCAGATCGGGGGCGAGGGCAAAGAGCGCCGGCGCGATTCCTTCCGGGTCGAAGAGGGCAATCGGCGCCCGAGCGCGCAGGGTTTCGGCAAGCACGCGCAGCGCCTCGGCCGCCAGCGGATGCGAAAGCGCCTTGTAAAGCACATTGCCGCCTTGGCGCTGGTCGAAGGTCTCGATCGAGAGCATCTCGGCCCCTTATAAAAGCAAGTCAAAACAAAAAATCTTCTTTTTCTGAAGAAAAAGAAGCAAAAAAAGACTTTTATTCCGTTCCCTCGGAGTGGGTACTTCCTCGGAGCGGGCAGTGCCGTAGGCACTGCCAAACGAATAAAAGTTTTTTGGTTCT
>JAKAQU010000378.1 GCA_021819535.1 Pseudomonadota bacterium
TCCGATCTAATCGGGTGTGAACGTGACTGACAAGGATAGGGCTTTGCGCCGTTCGCCGGGCAAAGGCAATGCCTCGCGGCATTGACGGCGCGGCATTGACGGGGATCGGGTAAGCTCTCTATCCTCGGCTTGAAAGCAAAACGAACTGGTGCGGCGATGGAATTGCCTCTCGCCCCGACATCTCCCATGGCAGTATCGCGCGCCCGCGTGCGGCGGGATCTCTCGCATATCCCGGGCGATCGCGGCTGGCCGCTGATCGGCCATACCTTGCAGGCGCTGCGTGACCCGCAAGGCTTCATCGCCGCCCGTGCCGATCGCTTCGGTCCGATCTATCGCCGGCACATGTTCGGCGAGGAGGGGGTGACGCTGCTCGGGCCGGAGGCCAATGAATTTGTCCTCCTCGACACCGGGCGCTGTTTCTCCTCCGCCGCGGGATGGGGCAATGTGCTGGGACGGCTGTTTCCCGGCGGCTTGATGCTGCGCGATTTCGACGAGCATCGGCTGCACCGCCGCGCCCTCTCGGTCGCCTTCAAGGCTGGCGCCATGGCCGCCTATCGCACGGCGCTCGATCGCGGCATCGCGGCGACACTCGATGCCTGGCGCGAAAACCCTGGCACCATCCGGCTTTATCCGGCGGTCAAGCAATTGACCCTCGACCTCGCGGCCAGCGTCTTTCTCGGCGACGACGAGAAGGCCGGGCGAAAAGAGGATATCGCGCGATTGCAACGCGCTTTCATCGACATGGTGGCGGCCTCGATCGCGCCGATCCGCGCCCCCCTGCCGGGGACGCAAATGGCACGCGGGGTGCGTGGGCGAAAGGAGGTCGTGGCCTATTTCACCGCCCGCGTCGCTAAGCACCGCGCCGGCACCGGCGAGGATCTCTTCTCCCAGCTCTGTCGCGCAACCCATGAGGACGGCAGCCTGCTTGCGGTCGAAGACGTCGTCAACCACATGAGTTTTTTCATGATGGCGGCGCATGATACGCTCACCTCCTCACTCTCGTCGCTGGTCTATTTCCTCGCTCTCCATCCCGAATGGCAAGCGCGGCTCGGCGCCGAGGCGGGCATGGGAGACACGCTCGATGGCGCCCGGATCGAGGCGATGGTGGAAACCGAAATGGCGTTCAAGGAGGCTTTGCGCCTCCATCCGCCGGTTCCCTCCCTGGTGCGCCGCACGGTGCGCGAAACCAGCTTCCGCGGCATGGCGATCCCGCCCGGAACGCCGGTGTCGATCGATCCGCTTTATACCCACCACATGCCCGATCTTTGGCCCGAGCCTGCGAGATTCGACCCGTTGCGTTTCACCCAGGCGCTGAGCGGGGCGCGCCATCGCTTCGCTTTCGTCCCTTACGGCGGCGGAGCGCATATGTGTCTCGGCCTTCATTTCGCCTACCTCCAGGCAAAATGCTTCGCGTGGCATTTTCTCCGCCGCTTCCGCGTCTCTTTGCCGGACGGCTATCACCCGCGCTGGCGGATGTGGCCCATCCCGAAACCCGAGGACGGACTTTTGATCCGTCTCACGCCGATTTGATCCGCAGATCCGCAACCCGCGCCCGCCATCTTTCCCCCGCACTCACGGCTTCTCCGGCCCGGCATCGAGCAGCGCCAGATTCTGTTCGGCGAGGTCGCTCGTCGGGGTGTCGGGCGCAAGCGCCATCGCCCGCTCCCAATCCGCCCGCGCCCCGCTCAAATCGCCGAAACGCTGGCGCTCGATGCCGCGCTCGAGCAGCGCATCGGCGAAATCGGGGTCGAGCGCCAACGCCTCGCCGATATTCCCGGCCGCGAGGTCGAGCCGGTCCAGCTCCCGCCAGGCGGCGGCGCGATAGACGAGCGCGTCCGGGCGGTGCGGGTCGAGCGCCAGCGCCCGGTCGAGATCGGTGATCGCATCGGCATAGTGCTCCAGCGTCGCCGCCGCGACCGAGCGGTCGATCAGCAGATCGGGGTCGTCAGGCGAGAGCATCAGCGCCAGCGTCGCCGCGCCATAGGCGTGGCCGGCATCGCCCGCCATCAGCCAGGCCTGCACCGCCTGGCCGAGGATCATCGCTCGCGCCGCCGCCGGCGCTTTACTCTCGGTGCCGAGTTTTTCCAGGATCTCGGCGCCGTTCTCGGCATTGCCGAGGGAGATTTCGGCGAGACCATAGCAATGCGTCGCGCCATCGCCGCCGCCGGTCGCCTCCCACGCCGCGGCGAAGCCATCGGCGCCGCGCGGGTCGCTCGCCAGCATGGCGAGGCAATCCTCGTAATCCTTGCCAGAGGCGATACGCGGCGGTACCGGCGGCACCGGCAGGATCGCCACATTCTCGGGCGGCGCCTGAAAGGCGCGCCACGCGATGACGCAGCCGACCCCGGCCATCAGCGCCAGCGCCGCCCCCACCCCGATTATCCGCCCTCGCCGGTCCATCGTTGCGCCAATCTAGCCTTGCGGCCGCGGCTCGGGCAAACATCGCCGGCGTGATGAACGAACCAAGCCTCCTCATCTTCGGTCTCGGCTATTGCGGCCGCGCCATTGCCGCGGCCATGGCTGGATTTCGCGTCTGCGGCACGACGCGCGCCGGCCACGCCGGGAGCCTTCCCTTCACGGCGGCCGCGCCCATGCTCGCAACCGCGACGCATCTCCTGATCACCGCGGCTCCCGCGGAGACGAGCCGTGATCAGAGGGGCAGCGATCCGGTGCT
>JAKAQU010000037.1 GCA_021819535.1 Pseudomonadota bacterium
CCCGGCAATCGACGTCGCCGCTGACCACCGCGAGGGGTGCTCACTCTCATGCTCCAACAGCATCCGAACCGCACGGGCGCGGATCTCAGGAGAAAATTTGTTCGTCGTCTTGCTCGTCATCGCTCTATCCTACTTGGAAGTTAGAGCCTCCGACAAACCCGGGGCGGTTCAATCCTCGACGAGCCGACCGCGCCGCTCGATCAAGAAGCGACCGATACGCTCTTCGGCCGCATCCGCGACGTCGTGGCGCGCGGAACCACGGTCATCTACATCAGCCACAGACTGGCGGAATTGCGTCAGATCGCCCAGAGGGTGACGGTGCTGCGTGACGGAAAGGTTCGCGGCGTCGCGCGGGTCGACGAGATCAGCGACGCCGAGTTGCTCAAACTGATCGTTGGCCGGGCGCTCGTTTCCGCTTTTCCTCCAAAGCCGCAAACGCGCACAGAAGAGATTGAATTCCTAGTCGAGGGGTTGAGCGGCGATAAGTTTCACGACGTCAGTTTCGCGTGTCCGCGCGGCGAGATCCTTGGCATTGCGGGCGTCGCCGGCAACGGACAGTCGGAACTCATGCGGGCGTTGGCGGGTCTGCAGCCCGCACACGGTGCGATGCGACTGAAGGGTCGAAAGATCAGCTCACTCGGCCTCCTGGGTCAGGCCGCCTTCATGCCGTCCGACCGGCATACCGAGGGTCTCGCGGGCAGCCTGACGGTGCGTGAGAACGCCACCTTCGCCGCGCTCGACAAATTCGTTTCTCATGGGATTCTCAGCCGCCGCGAGGAAGAGCGCCAGGTGAGGAGGACGTTCCAATCGCTCGCGGTGAAGACCGCCGGCCTGGAATCGCCAATCCTGTCACTCTCGGGCGGCAACCAGCAGAAGGTGGTGATGGCGCGAGCGTTGCTCTCGGCGCCCCAGCTCATCGTAGCTGACGAGCCGACGCAGGGCGTCGATGTCGGCGCGCGGTTCGAGATCTACCGCATCCTGCGTGAAGTTTCGAATTCTGGGACACCGGTGATCGTAAACTCGTCCGACGCCGCCGAGCTGGAGGGCCTCTGCGATCAGGTCGTCGTCATGTCGCGCGGGCGCGTCGCCGCGACCTTGCGCGGCGAGGACGTTGCCGAGGCCAAGATCGTAGCGGCGGCGGTGCACGCCGAAACCCATATCGCAGATCGCGCACGCGGTGCGGGCCTAGCGAGCGGCTCTGGCGGGTTCAGGCACTTCTTGCAGTCCGACAACGCGCCGACTGTGCCGCTCGCGCTGGTGACGTTCCTGCTTGGGCTCTATGTTTTCAGCCAAAACGCCAATTTCTTTTCTGCTTTCAACATCTCGAATATCCTGATGCTGACGACGGCGCTGGGCTTTATCGCGATTGGACAGACAATAGCCGTCTTGATGGGAGGCATCGACCTGTCAGTCGGTCCCCTCGCCGGTTTCCTCGTCGTCGTCGCTTCGTTCTTCATCAACGAAGACAAATCCGCCTCGACGATCGCCGCGGGCTTTGCGCTGATGTTCGTGGGCGCGTTGGTCGTAGGGGCCGTCAATGGTCTTCTGATCCGCTTCGCCAATTTTACCGCCATCGCGGCGACCCTGGCGACTTACATCGGCCTGCAGGGCATGAGCTTCCTGCTGCGCGACGGCCCCGGCGGCTATATCGACAGCGGCGTCGTCAGCGTGTTGAGTTGGCAGGCTGGACCGATCCCGGTGGCCTTCGTTGCGCTCGTCGCGTTCGCGCTCTTCGGCGAGTTCGCGTTGCGCAGAACCCGTCCCGGCTGGCAGTTGCGCGCGGCGGGGTCCGAGGAAGGGGCGGCGCGCCGGGTCGGAATTCGCGTCGATCGCACATTCGTCGCCGGCTATGTCGCGTCGTCGCTGATGACGGCGTTCGGCGCGATCATGCTCATGGTGCAGATCGGTGTTGGTGACCCGCGTCAGGGCGCGAGCTACACCTTGTCGAGCATCACCGCCGTCGTGCTCGGCGGAACGAGCCTGCGCGGCGGTCGCGGCACGTTCATCGGGACGGTGCTAGGCGCGGTGCTGCTGACCGAGGTGTTGAATGCGGTCTCCTTCCTCAACCTGACCGAGACCTACCAATATGTGTTTCAGGGATCCCTGATCCTCGTTGCGGCGTTGATCTATTCATTTGTCCGCCGACGCGCGCCGGCCTGACACTCATCACGCCGCAGCCAGTCGCCGGTGGCGGCGCTGCTCGGCATCGCGTCGAGGTCAAGGAGCCTGCGCAGGCCTTCATCCTTGCGCAACACCCGCTAATGCCGGCTATCTCACTCAAATGACGAGCTCTTTTCAGAACACAAATCAGCCATAGCGGATTTGGGAAAGGGAGAAGAATTTTGGTCGATCCAGGGCGCCGATGCAGCTACCCGCGTGATAAAGCCGGGATAGCCATCCTCCCTCGGGTTGGTTAGCCTCTCCCTGTTCAGGTAAGATCGCGGCTCTGCGCGTAAGAGCCATCAGCGAGAGGAGACATACCCGTGTCAGCGATACGGCAAGCTTCGGCGCCCGCCATCCCCTATGACGCGATCATCATCGGCGCCGGCTTCTCCGGCCTCTACCAGTTGCATAAACTGCGCGACGGGCTCGGCCTCAAGGTCAGGGTGCTGGAGGCCGGGGGCGGCGTGGGCGGCACTTGGTACTGGAACCGCTACCCGGGCGCGCGCTGCGATTCGGAGAGTTTTTCCTATTCTTATTCCTTCTCCAAGGAATTGGAGCAGGAATGGGAGTGGAGCGAGCGCTATCCCAGCCATGAGGAAATCCGCTGCTATCTCAATCATGTCGCCGACCGTTTCGGTCTGCGGCAGGACATCCAGCTCAATACCCGCGTCAAGGGCGCCGCGTTCGATTCGTCCCGCGATCTCTGGACCGTGACCACTGAGAGCCGCGAAAGCTTCGTCACCCGTTTCCTCATCACCGCCGTTGGCTGTATTTCCACCGCTAATGTCCCCGACATACCCGGGCGGGACAGCTTCTCCGGGCAATGGTACCATACCGGGCGCTGGCCGCATGAAGGCGTGGATTTCACCGGCAAGCGGGTGGGATTGATCGGCACCGGCTCGACCGGCATCCAGGCCGCGCCGGTGATCGCGGAATCCGCTGCCCATCTCACCGTGTTTCAACGCACCGCCAATTTCAGCATCCCGGCCCGCAACGCGCCGCTCACGCCGGAATTCATCCGCGAGATCAAATCCAACTACCCCGCTTTGCGGGACATTATGCGCAGCACGACCAACGGCCACCCCTTCGCCATCAGCCAGGATTCGGCGCTCGCGGTGCCGGAGGAGGAGCGGCGCGCGCGGTATGAACGCGCCTGGGAAGTGGGGGGATTGCGCTTCCGCGCCGAGTTCAGCGACCTCCTGTCCGACAAGGCGGCCAATGACACGGCGGTCGAGTTCATCCACGACAAGATCCGCGCGATCGTCAAGGACCCCGCAATCGCGGAGAAGCTGATCCCCCGCGACCATCCCTTCGCCACCAAGCGCCCGCCGGTGGACACAGACTATTTCGAGACCTTCAACCGCGACAATGTCCGGCTGGTGGACGTCAAGGCGGACCCGATCGAAGCGATCGTCCCCGAGGGCATCCTCCTGAAGAGCGGGGGAATCGTCCCGCTCGACATCATCGTCTTCGCCACCGGCTACGACGCCCTCACCGGCAGCCTGCTCGCCATGGATATTCGCGGCGCTGACGGCCACAGCCTGCGCGAGGATTGGGCGGCAGGGCCATGCACCTATCTCGGGCTGCAAGCGCCGCATTTTCCCAATATGTTCATCATCACCGGCCCGGGCAGCCCCTCCGTCCTGTGTAACATGCCGGTGCCGATCGAGCAGCATGTCAACTGGATCACCGAGTGCATCGCCTATATGGACGCGAAGGGCTATTCGCGCATCGAAACAGGCGAGCAAGAGGCCAAGGCCTGGGTCGCGCATGTGAACGAGGCGGCCAACGCCACCCTGCTGCCCCTGGCGGGCAGTAGCTGGTATCTCGGCGCCAATATTCCCGGCAAGCCGCGCGTCTTCATGCCCTATGCGGGGGGCATGGCGCGTTACGCCGCACTTTGCGCGGAGGTGGCGCAAGCCGACTATCGCGGCTTCCGGTTCTTGAGCGGCCAGACCCAGCGGCGGCAAAGCCTGTAGGAGATGCCGGTGCGCGCCCTCCATCCGGACGTCTTGCGGCTGATCGCCATGACGCGGGCAGCGCAGATCGCGCCGCTCGACGCTCTGCCGCCCGCGGAAGCGCGGCGCAATTACGCCCTCCGCCGTGATCTGGTGCAGCCGCCGCCGCCGCCCATCGCCGTCAGGCGAGAGCTGACGATGCCGGGGCCGGGCGGGGAGTTGCGCCTACGCCTCTACCGCAATGCGGCGGAGGATGGCCCGCCTCTACCGGGCCTCGTCTATTTCCATGGCGGCGGTTGGGTGCTGGGCGATCTCGACAGCCATGAGGGCTTATGCCGCCAGCTGGCGCGCGTCGCCGGCTGCGTGGTGCTCTCGGTGGATTACCGCCTGGCGCCGGAACACCCTTTCCCCGCGGCGGTCGAAGATGTCGCCGCCGCCTTCCGCTGGGCCGCCGCCGAGGCCGGGACGCTCGGCATCGACCCCAGCCGCTTAGCCGTGGGCGGCGACAGCGCGGGGGGCAATCTCGCGGCGGTGGTTGCGCAAATGGCGCGGGACGGCGCCCTGCCACCCTGCGATTTCCAGCTCTTGATCTATCCGGCGACTGATCTGGCGGCGGACACGCCGAGCTATGCCCGCGTGCCGGAGGATATGCCGCTCTCGGGCCGCATCATGCGCTGGTTCATCAACCAGTACACGCCCGACCCCGCCCTCCGCGCCGACCCGCGCGCCTCGCCCGCGCGGGCAGTGAGCCTGGCCGGCGCCGCCCCTGCCCTAGTGCTGACCTGCGGCGAGGACCCGCTCTGCGATGAGGGGCGGGCCTATGCCGACCGGCTGGAGGCGGAGGGGGTAGCGGTCACCGCGCTGCATCTCGCCGACCAGGTCCACGGCATTCTCACCATGGGGCGGCTGATCTCGGCGGTCTCGGGCGTGGTGGATTTCTGCGGCGCGACCCTGCGCCAGCATTGGGCGGGCAAGGAAACGCCGGCGGCCTGAAAAGAAGCTCAGACGCGCAGGAGCCTGGCGACGCGGCGAGGCAGCAGATGCTGGGCGAACCAGCGGCAGGCGGGTTTCGCCGCTTTGTCGAAATCCTTCCCATACGCGTCGAAATGCCCGCCCTTGAGCACCACGAGTTCCTTCGGGTGTAAATTCGCGCGCAATAGTGACCCCCTGAGGGGCGTTTTTCGCGTCCAATAATGACCCCCTCTACCGCTACGTTTTGGGCTCCCTTTCCCTATGCCGGCGTCGGCCGGATCGCCCGCTCAGGCCGACGGTATTGCGAATCAGGCAGGCGTGTCGTTTGGCCCCCGCTGCTGATGGCGGCGGATCGCGGTGATCTCGGCGAGGAGTGGTCGTTCGAGGAGGTAACGCTCGGAGAACAGGTCGTCTTCGTCGATTGCCTCATGTGCGCCTTCGCGTGCCTTGATGGCGAGAAGCTGACGCTGATAGTTCCATTCATAGAGCGCGGTGGACTGATCGAGGCCTTCATAACATTGCAGCCGGGGATCGTGCGGCATGGCGCGGTTTGGTGGGTCTGGTATTTATAAAAATACTATTTTTCTCTTTTTATCGACCAGCGACCGTCTTGCCCTTCCCGCTGTCAGCCTATATAAATACATGCCAGGATCATATATAATGATGCTTTAAACATGATGATTGCCAGATGATCACGGCCGGGCAGATGCGTGCCGCGCGCGCGTTGTTGCAGATTGACCAGCGCCAGCTTGCCGAGATTTCCGGCCTTTCGCTGCCCACCATCCAGCGCATGGAGGCGAGCGAGGGGGTCATTCGCGGCAATATCGAATCGCTGGAAAAACTTATCCGGGCGCTCAATGCCGCCGGGATCGAGCTGATCGGTGAAGGGGCGGCGAGTACCGGCGGCGGGCGCGGGGTGCGGTTTTCCGGGGCACACACGGCATGATCGCGGTATTGGCGGGTGTTTTGGCGCTGCTGGCCCTCGGCGGGGTGGGCATGTCGCGGTCACGGCGGGCAAGCGGCATCGTCTATGGCGTGAGCTTGCTGCTCTCTTCGGCGCTCGGCCTCGTTGGGCTCCATGCGCTGCTGGCGGCAGGGCCGGAGACGGTGGCACTGCCGCTCGGCCTGCCCTGGGTCGGCGCCCATTTTCGGCTCGACGCGCTGGCCGGGTTTTTTCTTCTCATCATCAATCTCGGCGGCGCGGCGGTGAGCCTCTATGCGATCGGTCATGGCCGGCATGAGCATGACAAGGCCCGGGTGCTGCCGTTTTATCCCTGGTTTCTCGCGGCCCTCGATCTCGTCGTCATCGCCGATGATGCCTTCACGTTTCTGTTCGCCTGGGAGTTGATGTCTCTCGTCTCCTGGGCTCTGGTGCTTGCCCATCATCGCGCTCCCGGGACGCTGCGCGCCGGATATGTCTATTTGGTGATGGCGAGCCTCTCTGGCCTCGTGCTGCTGCTCGCCTTCGGCCTGCTGGCCGGAGCCAATGGCGGCTATGCCTTCGCGCTCATGCGCACGACACGGCCGACACCGGGCATCGCCGGGCTTGCGCTCATGCTGGCGCTGATCGGCACCGGGGCGAAAGCGGGCCTGGTGCCGCTGCATGTTTGGCTTCCGCTCGCCCATCCCGCGGCGCCGAGCCATGTCTCGGCACTGATGAGCGGCGTCATGACCAAGGTTGCGGTTTATGCCTTCGTGCGCATTGCCTTCGACCTGCTCGGCCCGCCGCCCGCGTGGAGTGCCGTCATCGTGCTGCTGCTCGGCGGCGCGAGCGCCTGCCTCGGTATTCTTTATGCGTTGATGGAGAGCGATCTCAAGCGGCTGCTCGCCTACAGCACGGTCGAGAATGTCGGCATCGTCTTCATCGGCGTTGGTCTCGCGATGGCGTTCCAGGCGTCCGGTTTCGCGCTCGGGGCGGCACTGGCGCTGACGGCGGCGCTGTTTCACGTCTTCAATCACGCCATCATCAAGACGCTGCTGTTTTGCGGCGCCGGCGCTGTCTTGAGCGCGACCGGCGAGCGCGATATGGACCGTCTTGGTGGCCTGATCCATCGTTTGCCGCAAACCAGCGTCGCCATGCTGATCGCCTGCGCCGCGATCGCGGCGTTGCCACCGCTCAATGGCTTCGTCTCGGAATGGCTTACATTTCAGGCGATCCTGCTGCGCCCGGCGTTGCCGCAATGGGGGCTCAAGCTGATGATCCCCGCCGACGGCGCGCTGCTGGCCCTCGCCGCGGCGCTGACGGCGGCCTGTTTCGTCAAGCTGTTCGGCATTGCGTTTCTCGGCCGGCCGCGTAGCGATGCCGCGCGCGAGGCCCATGAGCTAGACCGCTTCTCGCGCGCCGCCATGCTGGGCTTGGCGGCAATCTCCCTGCTGGTCGGGATTTTCCCCGGCGTTCTGGTCGATGTCTTGGCACCGGTGATGCGCGAGATGTTCGGTGCAAGGCTTGCGGCGCAGACCCCGCTTCCGTGGCTCTCGCTGATCCCGGTTGCGGCAAGCCGTAGCTCTTATAACGGGCTTCTGGTTTTTCTGTTCATCGCGTTCTCGACTGCGGCGACCATTCTCGCGATCCATCGCGTCACCTCTCGCAGCGCACGACGGGCGCCCGCCTGGGATTGCGGTTTTCCCGATGCCAGCGCGATCACGCAATATAGTGGTGCGAGTTTCGCGCAGCCGCTCCGGCGCGTGTTCGCGGCAACTCTGTTCGGCGCGCGCGAAACCGTGACCCTTCCGCCGCCCGGCGATATGGCGCCGGCGCGGATCGAAAAGGCGCTGCCCGACCCGATCTGGGATCGGCTTTATGCGCCGTTTGAGCGGCTGATCGGCCGTCTTGCCGATTTTCTCAATCCCCTTCAGTTTCTTACCATTCGCCGCTATCTCGTCTTCGTCTTTCTCGCGCTGGTCTCACTTTTGCTGGCGCTGGCACTCTCGCAATGACGATGCCGTCGATCCCGATCTCGCTGTTAGCGCAAGGGGGGCAGATGGTGCTGGTGCTGCTCGCAGCCCCTTTGCTCACCGGCTTCGTGCGCAAGGTGAAAGCGCGGCTTCAGCGCCGACGCGGCGCCTCGCTCATCCAGCCCTACCGTGATCTTCGGCGTCTACTCGGCAAGGAGGCGGTGATCGCCGAAAATGCGTCGTGGCTGTTCCGCACTGCACCTTATCTGATTTTCGCCTTGACCTGGGTTGCCGCATCAATGGTGCCAACCTTTGCCGGCGGGCTGATGTTTTCCTGGACCGGCGATCTCATCGTCATCATCGCACTCTTGGGGGCCGCGCGCTTTCTCCTCGCCTTGGCCGGGCTCGATATCGGCACCGGCTTTGGCGGCATCGGCGCATCACGGGAGATGATGATCGCGTCATTGGCCGAGCCGGCGATGCTGATGATCGTCGTCACACTCGCGCTGATTGCCGGATCGACGGAACTTGCGACCATCGCCGGGTATTTAGAGACGGGTGCCGCTGGTCTCCGCATATCGCTCGCGCTCGCACTCGTCGCCTTCGCGATCGTTGCCCTGGCCGAAAATGGCCGTCTTCCGGTCGACAATCCGGCGACCCATCTCGAACTCACCATGGTTCACGAAGCCATGGTTCTGGAATATTCGGCGCGCCATCTTGCAATGCTCGAACTTGCCGCATCGCTGAAGCTTTTGCTCACCATCTCGATGATCGTCGCCATTTTCTTTCCCTTCGGCATGGCGGGCGGCGGGGATGGCCTCATCGATATCGCCGCTTGCGCGCGTGGTGGTCTCGTCTGGGGCGGAAAGCTCGCCGCCGCCGGTGCTCTCCTTGGTGGGTTCGAGACCGCGATCGCCAAAATGCGGGTATTTCGCATTCCGGGCCTGCTTGGCATCGCGTTGATGCTGGGGTTGCTCGGAACACTTCTCCTCTACATTTCGCAGGGTCTCTGATGCACGCGATCTCCTTCGATGTCGCGAAACTTCTTGCCGGAGGGCTGGTCCTCGCGAGCTTCCTGATGATCTATCAGGTGCGCCTTTTGGCCATGCTGAACGTGCTCGGGGGTCACGCCTTCATCCTAGCACTCGCCATCGCCTGGCAGGCCCACGTCCAGGACGCGCCCGAACTTTATATCACCGCCGCGATTACGCTGATTTTCAAAGCGGCACTTCTTCCGGAAGCATTACGCCGCATCGTCATTCGTCTTGGCATTCACCGCGAAATCGAAAACGTGACCAGCCTCGGGGCGGTCATGCTCGCGGGCGTCGGGCTCGTTGCGCTCTCACTCGAAGTGATGCTGCCGGTGACGGCGCGGACCGATCCTCTGACGCGCATCGATATCGCGCTCGCGCTCTCGGTCGTTCTGCTCGGCCTATTGATGATGGTGACGCGGCGCAACGCAGTGAGCCAGGTCGCGGCGTTTCTATCTCTGGAGAACGGCATCGATCTCGCCGCCGCTGGCGCCGAAGGCATGCCGCTCGTGGTCGAGATCAGCATCGCCTTTTCGGTTCTGGTCGCGTTTCTGGTGGTTGGCGTATTCCTGTTTCGTATTCGAGAACGTTTTGACACCGTCGATATGCGGGCACTCGATGCCTTCCGGGGAGATCGCAAATGATCGCCCTCGCCGGCGTGCTTGGCGTGCCCCTGGCTGCTGCCGCCCTCCTTGCGGCATTGCCGGGCTATCGGCTCTCGGCGCGGATCAACGGTGTCGCGAGCTTTATCGCCTTCGTTGCCGCACTCCTGCTTTTCTGGCGCCGTCCGGCGGTCGGCCCGTTCATGCTGGTTGACGATCTGAACGTGGTGTTCATCATGCTTTCCACCTTCATCGGCTTCACGACCAGCGTGTTCAGCGCGAGCTATATCGGGCATGAATTGGCAACCGGGCGGCTCACCGCGGTTTATCTGCGCTTCTATCATGCCATGTTCCAGGTGATGATGTTCGGCATGAATCTCGCGCTGGTCTCCAACAATATCGGCCTGATGTGGGTTGCGGTCGAACTCGCCACCTTGTCCACGGTGATGATGGTCGGCCTTTATCGCACCCATGAGGCGTTGGAGGCGGCGTGGAAATATTTCATTCTCGGCAGCGTCGGCATTGCACTCGCGCTGTTCGGCACCATCCTGGTCTATCTTGCCGCCCGCCCCGCGATGGGGGGTGGCCTCCCCGGCATGGCATGGACGGCGCTTCTCGCCCATGCGCGCGACTTCGACCCCGCACTTCTCGATATCGCATTCGTTTTTCTTCTCATCGGCTATGGCACCAAGATCGGGCTCGCACCGATGCACGCCTGGCTTCCCGACGCCCATGCCGAGGGGCCGACGCCGATTTCAGCCGTTCTTTCTGGGCTTTTGCTCAATGTTGCACTCTACGCGCTGCTTCGCTTCAAGATGCTGCTGGCGGCGTGCCCGGGCAGTATCGCGCCGGGCCCGCTGATGATCGTGCTCGGCCTCATCTCGCTGCTTTTTGCCAGTGTCATGCTGTATCGACGCCGCGATATCAAACGAATGTTCGCCTATTCCTCGATCGAGCATATGGGAATCATCGTTTTCGCCTTCGGAATGGCCGGCCCGCTTGGAAATTTCGCGGGCCTTCTGCAAATGGTCATGCATAGTCTCACGAAATCGGCGATTTTCTTTTCCGTCGGCCATGTTGCGCAGGTCAAGGGAACGCAACGCATTGCCGATATAGGCGGGCTCACGGAAAGCCACCCCGTGCTCGGCTGGAGCCTGATTGCCGGTGTGGCCGCTATCACCGGCTTGCCGCCATTCGGCGTCTTCACGAGCGAATTTCTTGTCGTAAGCTCGACATTCGCGCGCACGCCGCTGCTCGCGGGATTGCTCGCCTGCGGTCTTTTGCTTGCGCTCGGTGCCTTATTGATGCGCGTCTCTTCGGTTGCCTTCGGCGTCGTGCGCGGACCCGTCGCGCCGGTAGAGGCATCCTATCTCCCGATATTCGCCCATCTCGCGCTGGTGCTGATCGCCGGCGTCTATCTGCCGTGGCCTTTGGTCGCATGGTTTCAACATGTCGCGGTGCTGCTCGGATGAATAGGTGGGAGGAGGGGATTGCGCGCCTGGCTGCGGGGGCGACGCTGCTCAGCCTCTGGGGCGAAGTCGGGCGTGTGCATATCGCTGTTCTGGAAGGAGATGCGATCTCGCATGTGGTTCGCGATTGCCCCGACGGGCGCTATCCCGCGCTCGGCGCGCGCTTTCCACAGGCGATCCGCCTGGAACGGGCCGCGCGCGATCTATACGGCCTCGATCCCATCGGCTTGCCTGATCGGCGCCCGTGGCTCGATCATGGCCGTGCTCCGAATGCCTATCCGTTTCTTCCAGTCGAAGGGGAGGGGCTGCATCAGATTCCAGTCGGCCCGGTGCATGCCGGCATCATCGAACCTGGGCATTTCCGCTTTACCTGCGATGGCGAAACCGTGGTGCGGTTGGAGGCGCGGCTCGGCTATGTCCATCGCGGCGTCGAGCGGTTGATGGCTGGAGCGGATCTGGATTTTGCGGCAAAACTCGCGGGACGGATCAGCGGCGATAGTACAGTTGCCTACGCGATCGCGTTTGCGCAAGCGATCGAGGCCGCACTCGATGCCGCACCGCCACGCCGCGCGCTCTGGCTGCGCGCGATCATGGCGGAGATAGAGCGGCTCGCCAATCATTTCGGCGACATCGGCGCCATTTGCAATGATGGCGGATTTCCCTTGATGCAGGCGCATTGTGCGATTTTGCGCGAGCGTGTGCTGCGTGCGGCTGAGAGTTGTTTCGGCCATCGGCTGATGATGGATTGCGTCGTGCCGGGTGGGGTCAAGAGCGACCTCGACCTTGATAAGATCAAGATTTTCACAGCCATGATTTCCGAGATACGCGAGCGTTTCCCCGCACTGGTGACACTTTACGATCTTACCGCCTCGCTTCAGGATCGCACGAACGGCACCGGCGGTTTGCGTGCCGATCTCGCGCGCGGCTTTGGTGCGGGCGGCGTGATCGGGCGCGCATCGGGGCGCGATTTCGACGCGCGCCGAAGCCCGGGATATGAGCCTTACGAGGCCGCCGCGTTCACCGTTCCGGTGCGAACGGAGGGCGACGTCAATGCGCGGGTCTGGATCAGGATAGAGGAGGTCGAGCAAAGTCTCGGCCTTCTCACGCAATGGCTGGAAACCTTGCCGGGAGGCGGGATCGCGGTCGATCTTCCGCGCAGCACGGGCGAGGGGATAGCGCTGGTCGAGGGATTCCGTGGCGACATTTTTCTTTGGCTCGCTGTCGCGGGCGGAAAAATCCGCCATTGCCACGCGCGCGATCCGTCCTGGTTCCACTGGCCACTTCTGGAGGCGGCGGTCGAGGGCAACATCATCGCCGATTTTCCGCTCTGCAACAAATCTTTCAACGGCTCCTATGCCGGGCATGACCTCTGAGGGTTGGTGATGCGGAAAACCATTTTGCAAGGGCTGCTGAACCGTCCGCTGAGCGAGCCCATAGCGCTCGCCGAAGACCCGGATGTCGTCGCGCTCGCGCGCGATCTCGATGCGGCCGTGGTCAAAAAGCTCGGACGCGGACTTGCGATCCGCGCCGTCGATGCCGGCTCGTGCAATGGCTGCGAGTTGGAAATGCACGCCATGAGCAACGCGTTTTACGATCTCGAGCGCTTTGGTCTTCGTTTTGTCGCCTCACCAAGACACGCCGATGTGCTGGCCGTGACCGGGCCGGTGACACGGCATATGCGAGATGCAGTTTTGCGCAGTTATGATGCGATGCCACATCCGAAATGGGTGGTCGCGATCGGCGCCTGCGCGCGCGATGGTGGCGTTTTCGCAAAGAGCCCGGTTTGCCAGGGTGGCGTTGCCGCGGTGTTGCCGGTCGATCTCTGGATCGCCGGCTGTCCGCCGACCCCGCGCGATCTGCTGAAGGGATTGCTGACCCTGCTTTTGCCCAAGAGGTTTGATGAGTGAAGGATGGTTCTTTTTCTGAAGAAAAAGAACCAAAAGACGTTTTCCTGTTTTCCTCGGAGTGGCAGTGCCGCAGGCACT
>JAKAQU010000038.1 GCA_021819535.1 Pseudomonadota bacterium
AGCGCTCCATTCTCGCGCGCGAGCTTTCGGGTGACGTGCGTGTCCTGATCGTTGCCAATCCCTGTTTCGGATTAGATTTCACCGCCGCCGCCGAAATTCGGAGCCGCTTGCTGCGCGCCCGCAACGAGGGGGTCGCGGTGCTTCTGGTGAGCGAGGATCTCGACGAAATCCAGGAGCTGGCGGATCGTATTTTGGTCATGGCGGGCGGAAAAATCGCCTACGAATGCGACGCGAGTGCGATCGATCTCGCCGCCATCGGCATGGCGATGGCAGCGCGCTAGAAAGATGGCCGCGATTTGACGGGCTTCTTCATCGGGCGCCGGGGGTTCGGTGTTGCGGCCGGGCTCTCCGGATTCTGCCGCGATCTCCGTTTTCCGGGCAGTGCCTCAGTTTGAAAATCTCAAAATTAAAACACTCAGTTGTCTCTGGAGGCCCTGTGCCGTTGGTACGCCTTGGCGAAATAATTTATTGACGGGACTCCAGTCTGGGCGCAAAATCATAAGTAGAGTTCTTGACAGCGCGCATGTTTTGGTACAGCCGCGTTGCGTTCGAGTCGGAAATGTGCTATACTTTTCCTAGAGGAGGAGGAGAACGCAGTTATGCCTAAGGAGTCACAGGGACAGAAGCGACCGGCCGATGTGATTGGCTGCGCTGTCCAGGTGGCGCGGCTGTCGGTCGGGCTTGAGACGGAGGCGCTGCGAAAGCCGTCTGGCCGGGTGCGGAGCGGGTTGGCGGGCGCGAAGGCGCGGGCCGAAAAGCTCGCGGCAGAAGCGCGCCGAGAGATTCGCCGCAAAGCGGCGCAAGCACGGTGGAACCAATGATCGGGCCGACCACGGTGCCCCCGAACAAGATCAGCGACATCTTGATCATTCAATCTCGGGGTAGGGGCGAGCACCTAACCAATCTCAAGCTTCAGAAGCTGCTTTATTACACTCAGGCGTGGCACTTGGCGCTCTACGACCGGGCGCTGTTTTCTGAGGACTTTGAAGCGTGGGTTCACGGACCCGTCCTTCCGAGTCAGTACCATCGTTTCAAGCACAATTCGTGGCGGCCCATCATGGACAATGTTTATGGGCCGCCACGAACCGGAGTGGGCTATCTCGATCGCCACATTGGCGAGATTTTAAATGTCTTTGGGGTGGAAACAGCCGCTGCCCTGGAGCTGATGACTCATCGAGAAGCGCCCTGGCTTGAGGCGCGGCGTGGCTTGTTGCCCGAGGCGTCTTCGACCGCACCGATATCCAAAGAGTTAATGAAGAAATTCTACAAGCGCCTTGCCGAAAAAAATTAGACAATCCCGGGAAGAAGGCTCTGGCTCTGGCATCGTTAAGACAGATGTTGGTCCAAGTTACCTTCGATTCTCCTTCAAGTTTTTCGATCCCTCCGACGCAGGCGTCTGCCCTGGCACATTCCCAGATGGCTATGTTCGTGTTCTTATGGAACGTTTGAAGCAATTAGAGGGCTGGAACGTCAGAGATTTTACAGGGAAGCCAAACAAGACATTACGGAATCATACCCATGATTGGGCAAAGACGAATAGGCCGGAGGGCTTCGTCAGCCTCCCTCCCCAATGGCAAGATTATCCGGGGTGGCAGTTTTGCCTCACCGCAAATCAATACGGCCGTGTCCATGGGGTGATCAAGGACGAGGTATTTTATGTCGTGTGGCTGGACAGGGATCACAATCTCTATCCATAATGAAAGTAATACTTGCTATTCTCCCATAGCTCCGCTGTTTTCCGCGCACGGTGGACACTGGCGGCGGCGATGGATTATGGTCGTGCCTCTTTATATCAATGACGATATAGCGGACGGAGAGACCGGTGGTTCGCAGCAAAGGGTTTCGCCGCAAAGGGTACTGGGCGCAAGCGGCGCTGGCCGTGATCGTGCTCGCCAATGTATCCGCCCCGCGGCTATCTGGCGCCGAGGCACCGGCGCTGACGATCACGCTTCTGGACGGCAAGAGCATCACGCTCGGCGCCGCCGAGATCGAAAAACTCCCGCACATGGTGGACGATGTTTCCTTCGCGACCGAGCACGGCCCGCAACATGCGGTATTCGACGGGCCGCTGCTGTGGGCGGTGCTCGACCAAAGCGGCGCGTTCGCCGGCATGCGGCCGCGCCAGCAGATCGGGCATGTCGCCATCGTCACCGGCCGCGATGGCTACCAGGCGGACATTGCGCTCGGCGAAATCTCACCCGAGTTCGAGGGAAAGCCGGTTATTCTCGCCGAGCGGAAGGATGGCGCGGCGCTGGGCGAGGGGCATTTGCGCCTGATCGTTCCCGGTGATCGTCACGGCGGGCGCGACGTGCAGAATGTTGTCAGCATCACGCTTCGTTAGGACCCGTGAGGAAACTGCGCTAGCCGGTCTTTCCGATCAGCCACTCGGCATTGTCGCGGGCGGCGAAGCGGCGGAGGCATCGCGGACTTCGTCGATGGTCTGCGAGACGTCCCTGCACGATCTCCTCTTTCAGCCTGCGGAAGAACCGTTCGATCACGCCGTTCTGCTTCTGGAAGTGGTCGGCCATGAAGCCTCTGCCCTTCCATGACTCGGGCCAGAGCGCTCGGCCAAAAAGAACGGCTTTCCGTTTTACCCCACCTTACGAAAAGGCTGCAGCAAGGTGCGCCAGAGGGCGAGTTCGGCCGGGTCGGCGAAGGCGTCGAGCCCGATCCGCATACCCTCCGCGCCCCCCTCGGGCGTTGCGCGATAGGTGCCGAACAGACGATCCCACCAGGGCAGGTTGAAGCCGAAATTGCTATCTGTCTCGCGCCGCAGAACCGAGTGGTGGACGCGGTGCATGTCGGGTGTGACCAGAACGAGGCGCAGCCGGCGGTCGAGCCAGGGGGGAAGCTTGGCGTTGGCGTGGTTGAAGAGCGAGGTTGCGTTGAGCACGATCTCGAACGCGACCACCGCCCCGGCCGGCGCGCCGAGGGCCAGGATAAGGGCGAATTTGATCAGGAGCGAGAGGATGATCTCGCCGGGATGGAAGCGGATCCCGGTGGTGACGTCGAAATCCGGGTCGGCGTGATGCACCCGGTGCAGGCGCCAGAGCGCAGGGACGAGGTGGAACACCACGTGCTGGGCGTAAATCGCGAGATCGAGGAGCAGGAAGGATACGCCGAATGCGAGCCAGCGTGGCGCCGGCCAGAGCGCGAAAAACCCGATGCCGTGCGCGCGGGCCAGCATCGCGATCCCGACCGCGGAGAGCGGAAAGAGGGTGCGCAACAGGAACGTGTCGAGCACGATCAGCGCGAGATTGCGCGGCCAACGCCGCAACCGGCCGACGCGAAGCCGCCGCCGTGGCACGAGCACCTCCCAGAGCGCCATCGCCGCGAACACGGCGGCGAAAGCGCCAAAACGAAGGATCGGCTCCAGTGCTGACGTCATGAGCACGATGTAGACCGCGAATACCCGCGTGCAAGCCAGACGCGGCCGGCGCCGGTTATTTCGCCAGCGGCACCTTGGTCCGCGAACTCAGCGTCAGGCGATCGAGGCAGGCCGCCCGCTCCTGGTCGGCATTAGCGCTCGGTTTTTCCCCGGCATGGCAGGCAAGAACATCGTTGATCAGAACACGCCCGATCGAATCGCAGGCCAGCCCCTGCAAGTCGAACAGCCGCACACCGGTCTTTTTTGCCGTGAGCGGGCCGAGATCGAGCGCGATCCGGCGCAGGATCACACCGTCGGTGCCGAACAGGATGAGGTCTAGCCGCAACTGCTCGACGGTTTCGGCCTCGGGGTTGGTGACGACGAAATAGACCCGGCAACCCGCCTGCCCCTGAGAGAGCGGTTCGAGCTTGTTGAGTTCGAGCGGCAGCGGCGCATCCGCATGCGCAGCCTCCCCGCCCACCAGCATCAGACCCAACAGAGCGGCCACGAATAGGAAAATCGGATCAAAAAAACGCCGCAACACGTTCCCCTCCCTTGATGGTCGTCAAAAGCCGCGCCGGCGGCCGGGGCGACCATACCGAAGCCGGCCGGCAACGCCTAGTGGGTGCCGGCCCATTCCGGCGCGTGGGGTGCACCGAAGTCATGACAATTTTATGAAATCGGCCTCTTTTTCTTCGCCCCAAAGGCGGGACCACCCTCCCGCGGCGATTGCGCTCGTGGCCAAAGCCGGTCATTTTCTTGCCATTCCACACGTGATCGCGCATCTCATGGGGCGATGCGCCGGCTAACGAAGGGAGACAGGCATGTTGCATCGGTGCGGACTGGGGGCCCTCGCGGCGTGCGGGGTCTTGTTCATGGCGGCAACGCCCTTGGCCCATGCCGAGGGAACCAACCCCTTCGTCGGCCAGTGGCATTGGAACCGAGCACTTTCGAAACTGCCCCCTGGCGAGCCGGCGCCGACCGAGATGACACTGCAATTCGACCGCGTCGATAGCGTTCATGTGCGCTGGACGGTCACCGTGAAGGACGCGCAGGGACATCCCTCGATCGAGTCTCACGACACGCCCGGCAACGGCGAGTTCTATCCGATCGGCGAGGACACCACGGCCTCGTTCCGCATGACCGGCCCCGATCATCTAGAGGCGACGTTCAAGGGGCCGGCGGGCGAGAATGACAGCATGACCTGCACGGTCGCCGCTGATCGGCGACGCATGACCTGTGAGGGCGCGAAGGCGGCGGCGGGCAGCAAGCCGGAAAGCTACGTCGACGTCTATGACCGCGAATAGGCCTCACACCCCTGCATCGGCCGGGCGCTGGTTGAGGCTTGCCGCGCCGGCGCTCTTTTGCCTCGTCCTTGCCGCCTGTGGCGGCGGCTATGGCTATGGCGGGCCGGTCTTCGGCGGCTGGGGCGACGGTTTTGGCGGCTGGGATGGCGGCTTCGGCGGATTTTGGGGCGGTGGCTGGGACCGCGGCGGCTGGGGTCATGGCGGCTGGGGTCATGGTTTCGCCGGGCATGGCGGTGGCTGGGCGCACAGCTTTGGTCATGGCTTCGGCGGCCACGGTTTTGCCGGGCATGGCGGTTTCGGCGGCCATCATTGAGGCGAGCCTCTGGGGGCAGCGCCCCCAGACCCGCGTTCCGGAAGGGTTTCCAAAGGCATTGCCTTTGGTGGGGTCAGGGGCAAAGCCCCTGGTCTTATAACCACCTTCCAACCCTTATTTCCGACCACACCCTTCGATCCCCCAAAGTCGGGATCAGACCGAAAAATATTTGGCGTGCGCGTTGAAGATGACGAGGGCGCTCGTCGATTGCTCGGGATCGAGCTGCCATTCGTCGCTCAAGGAGACGCCGATGCGCGCGGCGTCCAGCAGACGAAGTAGCGGCGCCTGATCTTCGAGCTTCGGGCAGGCGGGATAGCCGAACGAATAACGCGAACCGCGATAGCCTTGCGCCAGCATTTTTTCCATGTCGCGGTCGTCCTCGGCGGCGAAGCCGAGTTCGGCGCGCTGGCGTTTATGGGTGTATTCGGCCATCGCCTCCGCCATCTCGACCGAGAGGCCGTGGAGATAGAGATAGTCCTGATAGCGGTTTTCGGCGAACCAGGCGCGCGCGACCTCGGACGCCCGGGCACCCATCGTCACCACCTGCAAGCCGATGACATCGCGTTCGCCATCGTCGATATCGCGCACGAAATCGGCGATGCATTCGCCATCTTCGCGCGGCTGGCGGGGGAGGGTGAAGCGGCAGAGTTCGGTCTCGCCATCTTCCGCGAAAACGACGAGATCGTTGCCGGCGCCGGCGGCTTTCCAATAGCCGTGGATGGCGCGCGGCGCGAGGATTTGCTCGCTCTCGCAGAGCGCCAGCATCCGCTTGAGCGTCGGGCGCAATTCCTGTTTCGCCCAGCCGAGGAAATCCTCGAGCGAGCGCCCCTGTTTGCGAAATCCCCATTGTAATTGATAGAGGCTGCGTTCGTTGAGGAAGGGGACGATGGCGCGCGCCTCCGCTTCGATCACACGCCCGCCCCAGAAGGGTGGTGTGATGCGCGGCTGATCGGCGGTCAGGCGCTGGCGGCGTTTGCGTGTGGCAACGATATCGACCGGCTGGAATGCGCGCGCATCGGCCTCGCCGAGCTTGCGCGCGGTGTTGCGCGCCCGCCCCTGTTGCTTGGCCCGGAGGGCGGCGAGGTAATCGTCGAAATCGTTGCCAGTGACTTTTTCCATCAGATGCAGGCCATCGAAGGCATCACGCGCATAGGCGACGCGGCCCGAGGCGTAAGAGCGTACGCATTCGTCCTCGACATAATTCCGAGTGAGCGCAGCACCCCCGAGCAGAACCGGGATATCGAGCCCGGCGCGCGACATCTCCTCCAGATTTTCCCGCATGATGACGGTGGATTTGACCAGGAGGCCGGACATGCCGATGGCATGCGCGCCGTGCTCGCGCGCCGCCGCCAGCATATCGGCGAGCGGCACCTTGATGCCGAGATTGACGACGCGATAGCCGTTATTGGTGAGGATGATATCGACCAGATTCTTGCCGATGTCATGCACGTCGCCCCTGACCGTCGCGAGCACGATGGTGCCTTTTTCCTGGCCCGCGACCCGTTCCATCATCGGCTCCAGATAGGCGACCGCCGCCTTCATCGTCTCGGCACTCTGCAAAACGAAGGGAAGCTGCATCTTGCCGGCGCCAAACAGCTCGCCGACGGTTTTCATGCCATCGAGCAGAATGGAATTGATGATGTCGAGCGGGGCATGATTGACGAGCGCGTCATCAAGATCAGCCTCCAGCCCCTTGCGGTCGCCTTCCACGATGCGAAGGCTGAGCCGCGCCTCGACCGTCTCCGGGCGCTTGCGCTGAACCGCATCCGCAGCCCGGCGTTCGGCGAAGATTTCGAGAAGTTTCGCCAAGGGATCGTAATCCTCGCGCCGGCGGTCGAAAATCAGATCCTCGGCGACCGTGACTTCCTCGGGCGCGATCTGGTGCAGCGGGCGGATCTTGCTCACATGCACGATCGCCCCGGTCATGCCGGCGCGCACGGCATGATCGAGAAATACGCTGTTGAGCACGGCGCGCGCCGCGGGATTGAGGCCAAAGCTGATATTGGACAGGCCAAGAATGATTTGGATGTCCGGGAATTCGGCGCGAATGGCCTCGATCCCCTGCAACGTCCAGAGGCCGAGCTTGCGATCGTCCTCGTTGCCGGTGGCGATGGTGAAGGTGAGCGGATCGATCAGCAAATCGGATGGCGCAAGACCGTGTTTGTGACAGGCGAAATCGACCAGACGACGCGCGATGGCGAGCTTGCGCTCCGGCGTTTTCGCCATGCCCTCCTCGTCGATGGTGAGCGCGATCACCGCGGCGCCGAAACGGCGGGCAAGGCGCATGCGTGCCTCCGCCGGCGCTTCACCATCCTCGAAATTGATCGAATTGATGATCGGCTTGCCGCCATGCAGTTTGAGCGCGCGTTCGATCACCGGGAGTTCGGTGCTGTCGATCACGAGCGGTGCATTCACCGAGGCGGTGAAACGGCGAATGACCTCGGCCATCTCGCCGCTTTCGTCGCGCCCGACGAAGGCGGTGCAGATGTCGAGAGCGTTGGAGCCTTCGGCGATCTGCTCGCGGCCCATGCCGACACAGCCATCCCAGTCATGGCGTTCCTGCAATTCCCGCCATTTTTTCGAGCCATTGGCGTTGCAACGCTCACCGATCGAAAAATAACTGTTCTCCTGGCGCAGCGGCACCTGCGCATAGAGGCTGGCGACCGAGGGCATGAAGACGGCGTGGCGCGCGACGGGGCGCGGACGCGGCGCACCAAGGCGGGCGAGCATCGCGTCGAGTGCGCCGATATGGCAGGTGTCGGTGCCGCAGCACCCACCGATGATGTTGACGCCATCTTCGGCGACGAAGCGTTCGAGCCAGCTTGCCATCTCGTCCGTATGCAGCGGATAGCAGGTGTGCCCATCGACCAGTTCGGGAAGCCCGGCATTGGGCTGCACCGAAATCAGGCGCGGCCAGTTCTCTGCGAGATAGCGCACATGCTCGGCCATTTCCTGCGGCCCGGTCGCGCAATTGATGCCGAGGAGATCGACATCGAGCGCTTCGGCAACGGTGGCCGCGGCCGCGATGTCGGGGCCGACGAGGAGGGTGCCGGTCGTCTCCACCGTCACCTGGACGAAAATCGGAATGTAGGTGCTTTTGTCGCGGCGGGCGATTTTGGCGCCATTCACCGCGGCCTTGATTTGCAGCGTATCCTGGCAGGTCTCGATCAGGATCGCGTCCACCCCGCCTGCGATCAGCCCGCGGCATTGCACGGCGAGGGCCGCCTCTAGCGTGTCGTAATCGATATTGCCGAGGCTTGGCAGTTTGGTGCCAGGGCCGACGCTGCCGAGCACGAAACGCGGCCGGCCATCGGCGAATTCGCCCGCCGCCTCGCGCGCGAGTTCGCCTGCAACGCGGCTGATCTCGAAGGCGCGCTCACTGATGCCGAATTCGCCGAGCGTGACGGGGCTCGCGCCGAAACTGTTGGTCTCGACCATGTCGGCGCCGGCGGCGAAATAGCCGCGATGGAGATCGCGCACGAGATCGGGGCGGGAAAGATTGAGGATATCGGTGCAGTTTTCATGCCCCCAGAAATCGCGCTCGACATCGAGCGAGAGCGCTTGGACGCGCGAGCCGACACCGCCGTCGCAGAGGAGGACGTGATCGCGAAGATAATCGAGAATATGGGGGCTCGGCATGGCGGATCCTTCAGAGCGCGAGAGCGGGTTCGGCCGCGGCTTCGGCTTGTGGGCGCGCGATCCACAGCCGCACGGGCAGCGCGAGCGCGAGGTGGCGCCCTTCTTCCAGCCTGAGGCCGGCGATGCGCGTCCAATCGGTGATCGCGGCATCGGTGAACCCGGGCCAGCGATGCGCAAATCGGGCGACGAGATCCCGGCGCCGGTGGGCGGCGAGGTCGATGATGACGAGGCGGCCCCCGGCGCTCAGCATCCGTGCCGCTTCGCCGAGGGCGGCGGCGGGATCCTCGGCGTAATGCAAGACCATCTGCATGACGACGAGATCGAAACCGCCGTCACCGAGCGGCAGGCGATACATGTCGGCGCGGCGCACCCGGCAATGATCGAGCCCCTTGCGGGCAAGACGTGCGCGGGCCAGAGCCAGCATCGCCGGGCTCGCATCGATGCCGAGCCCGAGCGAGATGCGCGGGGCGAGATGTTCGAGAAGCCGCCCGGTGCCGGTGCCGATATCGAGCAGGCGGCCGAGATCGCCCGGCGGTAGCGCCTCCACCACCGCCTGCTCGAGGGCTGCGGCGGGAAGGCCGAGCGCGCCCGTCTCATCCCATTCCACGCCTTGGCGGCGAAACTCGTCCGAGGCGGCGCGCGCCCGCTCGGCGAGCACGCGGGCGGCGCGGCGGCGATCACCGGCGAGTTCGGCGTCATTTTCGGGCAGGCGGGCGAGAATGTCGTGGGCGAGATCGGCACCCGCCCCTTCGGCGAGGGCGAACCAGGCATTCGCCCCTTCGCGCGTGCGCACCAAGAGCCCGCAATCGCAAAGCAGGCGCAAATGGCGTGAGAGGCGCGGCTGGGACTGGCCGAGGATTTCGGTGAGTTCGGAAACGCAGAATGGTCCCCTCGCGCAGAGAGCGAGAAGACGGAGCCGGGTCGGCTCGGCGGCGGCGCGGAGGAGGGCGAGAAGGGTCTGCATGGGGATATCAGGATATAAACATATCTTTATGTCGAAGCGCAAGACGTGACCGCCGCCGGCGCGGCGGGGCCGCGCCGCCTTCCTCATTCCTCGGCCCGGAAAGCGTCGCTGATCCGCCGCAGCCGGCCTCCGCGATCGACCACGATGACATCGAAGCGCACCCCGGCGCGGCCCCAGCCGGGATGTTCGGCGAGCACGATTTCGGCCGCGGCCAGCAAGCGGCGGCGCTGGCGCGGCGCGAGAGCGAGGGCGGCCTCGGCGAGGCTCGCGCGGGCCTTGACCTCGATGAAGGCGAGGAGGCCGTCGCGTTCGACGATGATGTCGATTTCGCCGGCCGTGGTGCGCAACCTTCGCGCCAGCACCGCCCAGCCGGCGGCGATCAGGGCGCTGGCGGCGGCGTCCTCGGCGGCGCGCCCGCGATCTTCGGCCCGCGCCGCGCGTTCACTCCGCGACGGCGCGCGAGGGGTCATGGACCGGCCGCGGCGGCACGGGAAGCGAGCGAACCGGCTTGCCGCTGGCGAATTCCTTGACCAGCGAGAGGCCGATGCCGAGCAAGACGGGGCCGAGAAAAACGCCGAGCAGGCCAAACCCGATCGCGCCGCCGAGCACGCCGAGCACGGTTGGGAGAAACGGCAATTGCGCGCCACGGGCAATGAAATAGGGGCGGATGACGTGGTCGAGCCCGGCCACCACGATCAGCCCGTAAAGGGCGAGAAAGGCCGCGTGTCCGGTCTCGCCGGTGCCGAGCAGCCAGAGCGCCGCCGGAACCCAGACCAGCGGCGCCCCGATCGGCAAGGTCGCGAAAAAGCCGGCGATCAGGCCGAGGAGCGGTGCCCGCGGCACGGCGGTAAGCCAGAGGCCGAGAAACACGAGCAGCCCTTGCACGATCGCATTGCCGAGAATCCCATAGACGGTGCCGCGGACGGTTTTGCCGATGACGGCGCGGAGCCGCGCCGCCTGCGCACCGAAAATGCGCTCAAGCGCGGCGACCAGCCAGAATCCCATTACCTCGCCGTGCAAATAAAAGAAAAAGCTGATGAAGAGGGCGATGCCGAAACCGACGATGCCATTGGCGATGCCGAGCAGAAGCCGGAGCCCCTCCTCGATGATGGTTCCGAAATAGGGCCGGAAGAACGCCACCATGACGTTGACGTCATCCGCCCAGCTATTCCAGAGATCGCTCAGCAACGCGCCCGCGAGCGGCAGCCGCGCGAGCCACGGCGGCGCCTCGGGCAAGCCGTTCTGCAGCGCCGTTTGGGTCGCGATCCGCAAATGGGCGATATCCTTTCCCCCGCCGGGGAGGGCGACCGCGAGTGGCAGCAACACGAGAACGGTCGCCAACAGCACCATGGTCAAGGCCGCGAGCCATGGCGGGAGGCCGAAGCGGCGAAGGCGCTGATGGACGGGCCAGCTCGCGAAAACCAGGATCGCCGCCCAGAGAATGGCCGAGAAGAATGGCGAGAGCACATAAAGGCAGCCCAGCAGCAGGATGCCAAGTAGCACCATCATCAAAATCCGTTCGGCCACGCCTATCCCTTTGCCTTTCCGAGCCGTCGTTCGTTCGTATTATTCAAGCCCTTATGTCAGACCGACGGCGATCCCGCGATCGACCCTCGCGCCCCGCTGCCCCTTTATGGGCCAACGCTGTTTCATGTTACCACTCTCCGCCCCGCCCCGCACGCGGTTCCGTGCCTCCGACGCGTTCAGGGACGCCAAGTTCAGGGACATCGGGCCATTCCATAGCGGCGGGTTTGACAGATGCGCCGGATCGCGGCTATCACCCAGCGCATTGCCGGGAACGTGGACGCCGCAGAGCGGCGCGCCCGCTTTTTCGCGCGAGATCCCCCTCGCGGTCATGGAAAAGCCTACCGGTGCAACAAGCGGCGCCGGCGGCAAACGCAGGCCCGCGAACACGAAGGATCGGGCATGACCAAGCGCCTGGAAAGCAAGTACAAGATCAACCGCCGCCTTGGCGTCAATCTTTGGGGACGCGCGAAATCACCGCTCGGCAAACGCGACTACGGTCCTGGCCAGCATGGCCAGCGCCGCAAAAAGCCGAGCGATTTCAGTGTCCAGTTGATGGCCAAGCAGAAGCTCAAGGGCTATTACGGCAATATCGGCGAAAAACAGTTCCGCAAATATTACGACGAGGCGGCGCGCCGCAAGGGCGATACCGGCGAAAACCTGATCGAGATTCTGGAGCGCCGGCTGGATGCGGTCATCTATCGCATGAAATTCGCCATCACGCCCTTCGCCGCCCGCCAATTCGTCTCCCACGGCCACATCCTGGTGAACGGCAAGCGCGTCAATATCCCCTCCTATCTCGTGCGCGACGGGGACGTGATCGAGGTGCGGGAGAAATCGAAACAACTCGCCATCGTCCTCGATGCCGCCCAAAGCGCTGAGCGCGACGTGCCGGAATTCATCGAAATCGATCACCGCGCCATGCGCGGCCGCTTCCTGCGCGCGCCCAAGCTCGCCGATGTGCCCTATCCGGTGCAGATGGAGCCGCATCTGGTGGTCGAATACTACTCGCGCTGATCGCCTGCCGCGCGCCTGACCGGGCGGGCGGATGTTTTTGCCGCAACTGGCCGAGAAGGATCGCGTGATGGACGGAAAACGCATGGTCATCGTCACCGGCGGAAGCCGCGGCATCGGCGCCGCCGTCTGCCGCAAGCTCGCGGCGGGCGGCCATCCGGTCGCCATCAACTACGCGACGAACCGCGACGCCGCCGAGCGCCTGGTCGCCGAGATCTCGGCGGGCGGCGGGCGGGCCGCTGCCTTCGCGGGTGATATGGGGCGCGAGGCCGATATCGTCGCCCTGTTCGCCGATGCCGAGGCGGCGCTTGGCCCACTCGGCGGCCTCGTCAACAATGCCGGCATCACCGGGCCGCTCGCGCGCGTCGCCGCGATCACCCCGGACATTTTGGCGCGCGTGCTCGCCGTCAACGTCACCGGCTGCTTCCTCGCCGCGCGTGAGGCGATCCGGCGCCTTTCCACCAAGGCGGGTGGTCCGGGCGGGGCGATCGTCAATATCGCCTCGCGCGCTGCCGGCCTCGGCGGCGCCGGCGAATGGGTGCATTACGCGGCGAGCAAGGGCGCGGTCGAGACCTTCACCCTCGGCCTCGCGCGCGAGGTGGCGGGCGAGGGTATTCGCGTCAACGCCGTCTCGCCCGGGCTCATCGATACCGAGATCCACGCCAGCGCCGGCGCCCCTGACCGCGTCGCCCGCCTCGCCGCGGGCGTGCCGCTCGCGCGGGCCGGCAGCGCCGACGAGGTGGCGGACGCCGTCGCCTTCCTGCTCTCAGAGAGCGCTTCCTATATCACCGGCGCCATTCTGCCGGTCTCGGGCGGGCGCTGAAGGCGGCTGATGAGCACCGAGGCCGCCATCGACGCCGACCTCGCGCGCGAGGTGGCCCGGCGGCGCAGCTTCGCCATCATCTCCCACCCCGACGCCGGAGATCG
>JAKAQU010000039.1 GCA_021819535.1 Pseudomonadota bacterium
ATCCGCAATGCTCTTGACCGCGCGCGCCTGCGCCAGGCCGTGCGCCTGTTCGAGGCGCGCGCGCGGCCGATGTCACAGCGCGATTTGATTACCCTCGTCGCCGATGACATTCTGCAGAGCCGAGTCTTCGACCACGCCACCACCGAGGATGCCAGATGACCAAGCCGCCGCTGATCGCGCCATCGCTGCTTGCCGCCGATTTCGCCCGCCTCGGAGACGAGGTGCGGGCGGTCGACGCGGCGGGGGCGGATTGGCTCCATCTCGATGTCATGGACGGGCATTTCGTGCCCAATATCAGCTTCGGACCAGACATCATCCGCGCCATTCGTCCGTTCAGTCGCAAATGTTTCGACACCCATCTGATGATCGCCCCGGTCGATCCCTATCTCGAAGCCTTCGCCAAGGCCGGCGCCGATCGCATCACCGTCCATGCCGAGGCCGGCGTGCATCTGGAGCGCACGCTTGCCGCCATCGGCGCGCTCGGCAAGGCGGCGGGGGTCGCGCTCAACCCGGCGACGCCGGAGAGCGCCATCGCCTATGTGCTCGACCGTATCGACCTCGTCCTGGTGATGAGCGTCAATCCCGGCTTTGGCGGGCAGAGTTTCCTCCCCGCGGTTGTGGAGAAAATCCGGCGGGTGCGGGCGCTGATCGGGGCGCGGCCGATCCATATCGAGGTCGATGGCGGGATCACCGCCGCAACCGCGCCCGCGGCACTCGCCGCCGGCGCCGATGTCCTGGTCGCGGGCTCTTCGGTATTTCGCGCCCCACCCTATGAGCGGGCGATCGCGGCGCTCCGCGGGGCAGCGCCGCAGTGAGGGGCGGGGCTTGCGTTTTGGCGTCTCAGCCTGTCATCTCTCGCCGTCTTTGACGATCGGCGATAGGGGGAGATGATGAAAATCCGAGGTTGTGGTCTCGCGGCGTGGGTCTTGCTGCTGGTCGGCATCGCGGCGCCGAGCGGCTTTGCCGAACAGGCCGGCGGCGGGATGGACGGGCGGATCGAGATGTCCGAGCGCATGGTGCCGGCGCCGCAAAAGGGCCTTCAGATTTTTGTCCGCAACAAGCATCTCGCCGGGATATCGGCCTTCGGCCCGGCGAAGACACTGGTTTTCGTCCATGGCGCGACCTATCCGGCGAGCACCGCCTTCGATCTGCCGCTCGACGGGATGTCCTGGATGGATTATCTCGCCCGCCGCGGCTATGACGTCTATCTCCTTGATCTTCCCGGCTATGGCCGCTCCACCCGGCCGCCGGAGATGGATGCGCCGGCTTCGGCCAACCCGCCGCTGGAGACCACCGATCAGGCGGTCGCGGCACTCGGCGCGGTGGTCGATGACGTGTTGCGGCGGCGTGGGCTCACCAGCCTCGACGTCATGGGCTGGTCGTGGGGGACGGCGATCGCGGCCGGGTTTGCCGCCGCCAATCCGGCCAAGGTGCATC
Organism: Pseudomonadota bacterium; assembly: GCA_021819535.1. GTDB lineage: Bacteria > Pseudomonadota > Alphaproteobacteria > Acetobacterales > Acetobacteraceae > Acidibrevibacterium. The sequence continues at coordinate 1,438 of JAKAQU010000039.1, forward strand.
GCCTCGTGCTCTACGCCGCGCTTTGGGTGATCGAAGGGCCGATTGCGCTGAAAATCGACCCCGATCATCTCGGCGCCTATCGCGAGGTGACGCGGGCGGATGCGCAAAAGCGCTGGCTCTCCGGCCTCACGCCGGCGCAGGAGAAGGGGCTGATCCCGCCCGGCTGGTTCGCGCAATGGGCGGATGCGACCTTCGCCACCGACGCCAAGGGTGCCGCGCAAAACCCGCCGGTTCTGCGCGCGCCGAACGGGGTGATCCTCGACGTCGTCCGCTATTGGCAGAAGGGACACCCGACCTGGGATCCGGCCAAGCTCACCATGCCGGTTCTGATGGTGCAGGCGGAATGGGATCACGATACCCCGCCCTACATGTCCCACACCTTGTTCCCGCTGATCACCCATGCGCCGTGGAAGGAATACGTGACGCTCGGGGAGGGGACGCACACCATCATCATGGAAAAGAACCGCTTGCAACTCTTCCACGTGGTGCAGGATTTCCTCGACATGCCGGCGCCAAGGTGAGGGAGTGCGATGTCCTTTCGTTCGCTTGACGATGTCATGGTCGCGGGCAAGCGCGTGTTGCTTCGCGCCGATCTCAACGTGCCGCTGCATGACGGCCGCATCACCGATCGGACGCGGCTCGAACGCTTGACGCCAAGCATTCGCGAATTGGCCGGGAAGGGGGCGCGGGTCATCGTTTGTTCCCATTTCGGCCGGCCCAAGGGGAAACCCGATCCCGCCTTCTCGCTCGCGCCGATCGCCGCAGCACTCGGCGAGATGCTCGGGCAAAGCGTCGTCTTCGCGGCCGATTGCATCGGCCCGGTGGCGGCGGCGGCGGTCGCGGCGCTGGCGCCGGGCGCGGTGCTGGTTTTGGAGAACACCCGCTTTCATCCCGGCGAGGAGGCGAATGACCCGGAATTCGCCAAGGCCCTCGCCGACCTCGCCGATCTCTATGTCAACGATGCGTTTTCCGCGGCCCATCGCGCCCATGCCAGCACCGAGGGGGTCGCGCATAGGCTCCCGGCCTATGCCGGGCGGCTGATGCAGGGCGAATTGGAGGCGTTGGGGGCGGCGCTCGACCATCCGGCGCGGCCGCTTGCCGCGATCGTTGGCGGCGCCAAGGTTTCGACCAAGCTCGATCTGCTCGGCAACCTCATCGAACGCGTCGATGCGCTGGTGATCGCCGGGGCGATGGCGAATACGTTTCTCGCCGCGAACGGCGTTGCCATCGGTTCCTCGCTCGAAGAGCCGGGAATGCACGAGACCGCGCGCGCGATCGAGCGCGCGGCGAAAGCGGCCGGCTGCGAAATCATCCTCCCTCTCGATGCCGTGACCGCGGCCGAATTCCGCCCCGATCCGCCGACCCGCGTGGTGCCGATCACGGCGGTCGCGGCGGGGACGCTCATTCTCGATTTCGGGCCGGCGAGCCTCGCACTTCTCGAGCAAAAACTCGCCGGCTGGAAGACGCTGGTGTGGAACGGCCCGCTCGGCGCGTTCGAGACCTCGCCTTTCGATGCCGGCACCACCGCGCTCGCCCGCGCGGTCGCCGAGCGCACGGCAGCGGGCACGCTCCGCAGCGTCGCCGGCGGCGGCGATACCGTCTCGGCTCTGCATCACGCTGGCGTTGCCGAGCGGTTTTCCTATGTCTCCACCGCTGGCGGGGCGTTTCTCGAATGGCTGGAGGGGAAAACCCTGCCCGGGGTCGCGGCACTGGGCTGATCCCCGCGCGCCGGGCCGGGGGGCGGCGGGGTTACGATTGCTTTACCTTATTCCGGCATCATCGGCGGAGTTTCAGTTTCTCCGATGAGGCCCAGGTAATGTCTTTTTCTTTCGCCCGGCTCCGCCAGCCCCGGCTTTCTTTCCGTCTGCTCGCGATCGTTGCCGCCTCCCTGGTGTCGCTCGCGATCATCGCCGGCCTCGCCATGGTCGAGCAGTATCAGGAGATGCTGGACGCCAAGATCGCCAAGCTCCGCGCGGTGACGGAGGAGGCGCTGTCGGTCGCGGCGGTTCTCGAAAAGAAGGTCGAAGCCGGGCAGTTGACGCGCGAGGAGGCGATCAGGCAATTCCGCGACACCGTTCGCCCGCTGCGCTTCGATGGCGGCACCGGCTATATTTTTTCCTATGACATGAATGGTCTCACGATGATTCTGGGCCCGACGCCGGAAAAAGAGGGGGCCAATCTCTTCGATGTGCGCGATGCCGAGGGATTTCCCTTCGTCCAGGAGGAAATCCGCGTCGCCAAACTCGGCGGCGGCACGCTTTCCTATCATTACCCGAAGCCGGGGAGCAAAGTGGCGCTGCCGAAAATCAGCTATGTCGCGCCGTTTACGCCGTGGAATCTCTACGCTGGTGCCGGGCTTTATACCGATGACCTGCGCGCCGCGCTCTGGGCGAAATTTCTTCGTTTCGGTAGCATCATCGTCGCTCTGTTCGCAGCTTCCGGCGTGATCGCGTGGCTGGTCGCGCGCAGCATCACGCGCCCGCTTTCGCGCCTGCAGCGCAGGATGATCGATCTCGCCAAGGGTGATCTCGGTGCCGCAATCCCGGGCAATGAGCGTGGCGATGAAATCGGTGAGATGGCCCGCGCGGTCGAGGTGTTTCGCCAGAACGCGATCGAGCGGGCGGAATTGCGCGCCGAGCAGGAACGGCAGGCGCAGCGCGCGTCCGAGGAACGCCGCCAGGCGCGGCTCGATCTCGCCGATGGGTTCGAGCGCAGTGCCGGCACGATCGTCTCTGCCGTCGGTGGCGCCGCGTCGGCGATGCAGAACACTGCGCGCAGCATGACCGGCATTGCCGAGGACGCATCGGTGCAGACCGCGAAGGTTGCCGATGCCGCCTCGGAGGCGAGCCGCAACGTCCAGACTGTCGCTGCCGCGACCGAGGAATTGAGTGCTTCGATCGGCGAGATCAACCAGCTTGTCAGCCGTTCGGCGGAAACCGCCGCGCGTGGCGTGGAAAAAGCCCGGCGCACCGATGAGACGGTGAAAAGCCTCGCCGAAAACGCACAAAAGATCGGCGATGTCGTCATGCTGATCCAGACCATCGCCGCGCAAACCAATCTGCTGGCGCTGAATGCAACGATCGAGGCGGCGCGCGCCGGCGATGCCGGCAAGGGCTTTGCCGTCGTCGCTTCCGAGGTCAAGAATCTCGCCAATCAAACCGCGCGGGCGACCGAGGAAATCGCTGGCCAGATCGCGACCATTCAGAATGCGACCGGTGATGCGGTCGCGGCGATCGGCGCGATCGGCGAGATGATCGGGCAGATGAACGAGGCGACGACCAGCATCGCCGCGGCGATTGAACAGCAGGGAGCGGCGACGCGCGAGATCGCCGGTAATGTCAGCCAAGCGGCGCACGGCACCGAAATCGTCTCGACCACCATCACCACCGTCGCCCGCACCTCCCAGGACGCCGGCAAGGCTGCCGGAGAGGTGTTGCAGGCGGCAGGCGAACTCTCGGCGCAATCGGGCAAGCTGCGCCAAGAAATCGATAATTTCCTTGCCACCTTGCGCGCCGCCTGAAAAAGCGAGGTTTCGCCGCCAAGGCTGATGCGAAACGCGGCGATACCCGGAATCCCTGGCGCTTTCAGAAAGCGCTGGGATCACAGATTGCGGGCAATCAGCTCTTTCATGATTTCGTTGCTGCCGCCATAAATTCTTTGCACGCGGGCATCGGTATAGCGATGCGCGATCGTGTATTCCGCCATATAGCCATAACCGCCGAAGAGTTGCAGGCAGGAATCGATGACTTTGCCCTGCATTTCGGTCGTCCAGTATTTCGCCATCGCCGCCGTTGCGACATCGAGTGTCCCGGCCAATAGACGCTCGATGCAATCATCGAGGAAAACACGCGCAACGCGCGCCGTCGTTTTCGCCTCGGCCAGCACGAAACGAGAATTTTGGAACTCCAGCAGGGGTTTGCCGAAGGCGCGGCGGTTCCGCGTATAGGCGATGGTCTCGGCGACCGCCGCTTCCATCGCGGCAACGGCGCCGACCGCGATCACCAGGCGCTCTTGCGGCAATTGCTGCATCAGTTGCGCGAAACCCTGATCGGGCACGAGGCCGAGCAGATTTTCGGCCGGGACCGTGACTTCGTCGAAGAACAATTCCGAGGTATCTTGCGCATGTTTGCCGATTTTCTCGAGGTTGCGCCCGCGCCGGAAGCCCGGCGTTTGCGCGGTCTCGACGGCGATGAGCGAAATGCCCTTGGCGCCCGCGTCACCCCGCGTTTTGGCCGCGACGATGACGAGATCGGCGAGCTGGCCATTGCTGATGAAGGTTTTCTGGCCGCTGATGACATAATTTTCGCCGACCCGTCGCGCCGTGGTACGGATGGCCTGGAGGTCGGAGCCGGCATCGGGCTCGGTCATGGCGATCGCCGCGATCATCTCGCCGCGCGCCATGCGTGGCAGCCAGCGACGTTTTTGCGCCTCGGTGCCATAATGCAGAATATAGGGCGCGATGATCGCATTGTGGAGCGAGATCGCGAAATCGCCGAAGCCGATCGCCGCCAATTCCTCGATCAGCACCGCCTCATGGCGAAAATCGCCGCCACCGCCACCGAATTCCACCGGCATGCTGGCGCAAAGAAGGCCAATCTCGCCCGCCCGCCGCCAGGCGTCCCGCGCGACCATTCCTTGTCGTCGCCACTCGGCGATATGGGGAAGGATTTCGGCGGCGAAAAATCGCCTGACGTTATCGCGGAAAAGCGAGATTTCCGCCGTTTTTTCGGTCGCGATCGCGTCCATTTTCGCGCGCCCCTACAGACGCTCGATGATCGTTGCGTTGGCCATGCCGCCGGCTTCACACATCGTCTGCAAGCCATACCGCCCGCCGCTCCGCGCGAGCGCGTGCACCATCGTCGTCATCAGCCGTGCGCCGGATGCGCCGAGCGGATGGCCGAGCGCGATCGCGCCCCCGAGCGGGTTGAGTTTTTTCTCGTCTCCGTCGACAGCTTTCGCCCAGGCGAGCGGCACCGAGGCAAAAGCCTCATTGACTTCGACATGATCGATGTCATCGAGCTTGAGGCCGGTTTTTTGCAAGATCCGCCTCGTTGCCGGAATAGGCGCGGTCAACATCAGGAGCGGATCATCGCCGCAGACATCAAACCCGACGAAGCGGGCACGCGGGGTGAGGCCAAGCCGGCTTGCCGCCTCTTCGCTCATCAGCAGAAGCGCGCTCGCGCCATCGGTGATCTGTGAGGAATTGCCGGCCGTGACCGACCAGCGGATTTCGGGAAAACGTTCGCTATGGCGGCTATTTTCGAATGCGGGCCGGAGAGCCGCCAAGCCCTCCGGCGTGGTATCGGGGCGGATCGTCTCATCCTCGCTGACGAGACGATTGTCGATAGCGATCGGCACGATCTCGGCTGCGAAATGCCCGGCGGCGCGCGCTTGTGCCGCGCGCTGATGCGAGCTTGCGGAATAGAGATCGAGCGCCTCGCGGGAGAGGCCGAAGCGCGCGGCGACCAATTCCGCGGAGACCCCCTGGTGGACGAGGCCAGGCGCATAGCGTTCGCTGACCATCGGGCCGACCGGGTCGCGATCGAGCCGCGCCGAGCCGATCGGCACCCGGCTCATCTGCTCCACGCCGCCGGCGATGACGATGTCATAGACGCCGGCCTTTATTCCTTGCGCCGCGAAATGAACCGCCTGCTGGCCGGAGCCGCACATGCGATCGATCGTCGTCGCCGGGACGTGTTCGGGATAGCCCGCCGCCAGCCACGCCATGCGCCCGACCGTCGAAGATTGTTCGCCGACCCGGCTGACACAACCGATGATCACGTCATCGACGGTGCCGGGATCGAGGTTGTTACGCGTAACGAGGCCCTTGAGAACGGCGGCGAGCAGATCGACCGGATGCAAGGCCGAGAGTGACCCTCCGGCCTTGCCGCGCCCCATGGGCGAGCGAACGGCATCGATGATCACGGGCTCATGCGGCATGGCGGCGTCTCCTCCAGCATTTTTCTTGGGCGCAACCCTGGCAAGCCGCACCTTTGCCGTCAATGAGCACCTCAGAAGGTAGGGGGCTTTGCCCCCTACCGATCCCCACCAAAGGCAATGCCTTTGGAAACCGATCTGAAATGCGGGTCTCGGGGCAGCGCCCTGGCCTTGTCCCGGCCTCCTCACATTTCGTGATAGCTGCCGTCGTGCCAGATATAGAAAACGTAATCCGGCTTGGTCACGTCGCCCTTGGCATCGAAGCCGATCGGGCCGAGAACGCTCTCCCACGGGCCGCCAGCCTTGAGTTCGGCGGCAACTTTCTTCGGATCCGTGGTGCCGGCCTTTTGTGCCGCTTCCGCCCAGATCTGCACGGCGGCGTAGGAGTAAAGCACGTAGCCCTCGGGATCGATTTTCTTGGCCTGGAATTCCTTGACGACGGAAGCCGCGGTCGGGCGCTTGCGCGGGTCGGAGGCGAAGGTCATCATCGTGCCCTCCCCGGTCGCCCCGGTGATCTGCCAGAATTCGGAGGTAACGAGGGCATCGCCGCTGATCAGCGTGACCTTCATGCCCTGTTCCTTGGCCTGGCGAATGATCAGCCCGGCCTCGGTCTGATAGCCGCCGAGATAGATGACGTTGATGTCGGCCGCCTTGAGCCGGCTGACCAGGGCGGAATAATCCCGCTCACCCGGAACATAGGCGGTGTAAAGCGTTTCCTCGACCCCGGCCTTGTTCATGAATTTCTTGGTCTCATCGGCGAGGCCTTTGCCATAGGCGGTGTTGTCGTGGAGGATGGCGATGTGCTGGCCCTTGAAATGCGCGGCGATATATTCGCCGGCGACCTCGCCCTGCTGATCATCGCGGCCGCAGACGCGAAACGTGTTCCACCCGCCGTTATCGGTGAAGGCGGGGTTGGTGGAGGCGGGGGAAATCTGCAACACGCCTTGTTCGAGATAGACCTTGCTCGCCGGGATCGAACTCGACGAACAAAAATGCCCATCGACGAAAACAATCCCCTTGTCGGCGAGCTGGTTCGCAATCGAAACTGCCTGTTTCGGGTCGCAAGCGTCATCGCCCTCGGTCAGCACCAATTGCTTGCCGAGCACGCCGCCATGGGCGTTGATATCGGCAACCGCCTGCTCGGCGCCTTCCTTCATCTGCGCGCCGAAAGTTGCATTCGACCCGGTGAGCGGGCCGGCGGAGGCGATCTGGATTTGCGCTTTGGCGGGAACGGCTGCGACCGCGAACGGCAGCAAAACCATGCCGGCCAGTCGAAGAGTCTTCGTCATGAGATCAATCTCCTTTTTGTTTCACGCGATGAAGCCGGCGGTCGCCTTTCTCCCGATCAGTGTCCGCCTTCGAGGTAGGCTGCGCGAATTTCCGGCCGCGCCAGCAATTCCGCGCCGGCGCCGGCCATGGTGATCGCGCCGTTGACCAGGACATAGCCGCGATGGGCAAGGCGCAAGGCCTGATAGGCGTTTTGTTCGACGAGGAGGACGGTCAGCCCGGTTTCGCGGTTGAGTGTGCGGATCGCCTGGAAAATCTGGCGGACGACGAGGGGGGCAAGGCCGAGGCTCGGCTCGTCGAGCAAGAGCAACCGCGGGCGCGACATCAGTGCCCGCCCGATCGCCAGCATCTGCTGCTCGCCGCCGGAAAGGGTTCCGCCGCGCTGCCGCTCGCGTTCGGCAAGGCGCGGGAAAAGCGCGAATACCCGCGCCATTTCCGCCTCGGCCGCGTTTTGTCCGGCGCTTTCCGCCCCCATGAGCAGGTTTTCACGCACACTCATGCGCGGAAAAATCCGCCGCCCCTCGGGCGCCTGGGCGATGCCGCGGCGCATGATGCGATGGGTCGGAAGATGGGTGATATCCTCGCCATCATAGCGGATTTGCCCGGATCGGGCCCGCGGCTGGCCGCAGACCGTCATCATCAGTGTCGATTTGCCGGCGCCATTGGCCCCGATCAGGGTCACGATCTCGCCCTCGCCAACCGCGAGATCGACGTTTTTCAGGGCCTGCACCGCGCCATAGAACGTATCGACGCCGGCGAGTTCGAGCAGCGGGCGGCTCACGGCACTACCTCCGGCGCGAGATCATCGGCGCTTTCGTCGTCCTCGCCGAGATAGGCGGCGATGACATGCGGGTCGGCCCGCACCTCGGCCGGCGTGCCGTCGCTGATCTTCCGCCCGCGGTCGAGCACGACGATGTGATCGGAAATGCGCATGACGACGTTCATGTCGTGCTCGATCAGGAGAAGGGAACAGCCCTCGGCGCGGATGCGCAATAGAAGTGCGCCGAGTTCGGCGGTCTCGCTCGGATTGAGGCCGGCCGCCGGCTCGTCGAGGCAGAGCAGCACCGGATCGACGCACATCGCCCGCGCGATTTCGAGCCGCCGCTGCGCGCCATAGGGGAGGGAGCCGGCGGGATCATCGGCGCGCGCGAGAAGATCGATGCGCTCGAGCCAGGATTTTGCCTTCTCGACCGCCTGGCGCTCGGCCCGGCGATAATGGCCGAGCCCGAGAATGGCGAGAATCCCGAACCCGGTCGCCGCCATCAGGGGAATGTGCTGCGCGACCAGCAGATTTTCGAGCACCGTCATCCCGGCAAACAGGCGGATGTTCTGAAACGTGCGCGCAACCCCGGCACGGCGGGCGATGAGATGGCCCGGCATCTTGGCGAGCGCATAGCTTCCGCCATCCGGGCGGGTGAGGCTGAGTTCGCCGGAACTCGGCCGGTAAAAACCGGTGATGCAGTTGAAGGCGGTGGTCTTGCCGGCGCCATTGGGGCCGATCACCGCGGTGATCTCGCCGCGCCGGGCGGTGAACGAGAGATCATCGAGCGCGGTGATACCGCCAAAGCGCATGCCGAGACGGCGAACCGCGAGCAACGGCATCGCGTCTTCGGCCGCCATCAGCCGACCTCTTCGGCGGCGAGCGCCAAGGGCGCCGCCCGTGCGGCAGCGCCGAGCATGATCGAGGGCCGGCGTTCGGTGACCAGGCCGCGCGGGCGCAGCACCATCATCACCACCAGGGCGAGGCCGAAAATCAGCATCCGGTAATCGGCGAGCGGGCGGAACATTTCCGGCCCGCCGATCATCACCAGGGTCGCGAGCACGACGCCGAGCTGGCTTCCCATGCCGCCGAGGACGACGATCGCGAGCACCGTCGCACTTTCCATGAAGGTGAAGCTCTCGGGGCTGATGAAGCCTTGGCGGGTGGCGAAAAACGCACCAGCGAAGCCGCCGAAACAGGCACCGACGGCAAAAGCCGTGAGCTTGGTGGTGGTGACGTTGATCCCGAGTGAGCGGCAGGCGATCTCGTCCTCGCGCAAGGCCTCCCACACCCGCCCCAAAGGCTGGCGGCGAAGGCGGAGCGTGACCCAGTTGGTGAGCAGCGCGAGGCCGAGGATGACGTAATAGAGGAACATCACCCGATGCGTCGGCGAAGGCGCGAGATGAAAAAATCCGGCAAACGTGCCGGGACCGTCGGTCATCGTGAAACGGAGCCCGAAGAGGGTCGGGCGCGGAATGCCGGAGATACCGTTCGGCCCGCCGGTGAGCGACACCCAATTGAGCAGCACGATGCGGATGATTTCGCCAAAAGCGAGGGTGACGATGGCGAGATAGTCGCCGCGCAGGCGCAAGACCGGAAACCCGAGCGTGATGCCCCAAAGCGCCGCGAGCACGCCCGAGGCCGGGAGGCAAGACCAGAAGCCAAGGCCGGTCGCCTGCGCGATCAGCGCATAGGAATAGGCGCCGACAGCGTAAAACGCGACATAGCCGAGATCGAGCAGGCCGGCGAGGCCGACGACGATGTTGAGACCCCAGCCGAGCATGACATAGGTGAGCATCAGAATGCCGAGATCGATCGTCGCGCGGCTGGCCAAAAACGGCATCACGACGGCGATGGCGAGGAGAGTGGGGATCAGAAACCGCTTGGTCCCGCCCAACGCCGCGGCGAGGCGCGCGCGCGCCGCGCCCGGTCCGGCCGCCGCCCGGTGCGGCCGCGCCTGCCAGAGGCGGACGGCTAGCCGCAAGACGAACACCGCGCCGACCAGGGCGGCGACCGCCAAGGGGCGCGGCGCCAGGGCGATACCGTGCGCCCCGACATGGGTCTCAAGCCCGACCATGGGCGCAAACAGGCCGAGCGCGATCAACGCCGAGAGGAAGGCATCCGCGAGCGGGCCGCGCGCATTCATGGTTTTTTCCTCACACCTTCTCCACATCGACGCGTCCGAGAAGCCCGGTCGGCAGGAAGACCAGGGTGATCGCGAGGATGGAGAATGCCGCGACGTCTTTGTATTGGACGCTGAAATAGGCTGACCAGAAAGTCTCGATCAGGCCGATCAGAAGCCCGCCCAAGACCGCCCCCGGAAGCGAGCCGATGCCGCCGAGCACTGCGGCGGTGAAGGCTTTCACGCCGGCGACGAAGCCGATGTAAAAATCGATGGCGCCGTAATAAAGGAGGAACAGGAGCCCGGCGATCGCGGCCAGTGCGGCGCCGATGACGAAGGTGACGCCGATCGTGCGGTCGGTATCGATGCCGAGTAGCCCGGCCATTTTGAGATCCTGCTCGCAGGCGCGCATCGCCCGCCCGAGCGGGGTGCGGGTCACGAGCCAGGTGAAAACACCAAGACAGAAGACGGTGGTGACCGCGATCGCGATTTGCATCCAGGAGAGCTGCACCGCGAATCCGCCGGCGCGGGTGAGGACGAGGCCGCCCGGCAACAGCGGCGCCAGCGGCTTGACCCGCGCGCCCTGCGAGACCTGGGCGAAATTCTGCAGCGTGATCGACATGCCGATGGCGCTGATCAGGGGGGCCAGGCGGAACGAGCCGCGCAGCGGCCGATAGGCGACGCGCTCGATGGTCCAGCCGTACAAGGCCGCGAGGGAGGCGGCGAAAACGAGGGTGATGGCGAGCGCCAGGGGCACCGCGGTGATACCGAGCGAGGCGAGCCCGGAGAGCGCGATCAGTGACAGGAACGCGCCGATCATGAACACATCGCCATGGGCGAAATTGATCATGCCGATGATGCCATAGACCATAGTGTAGCCGACGGCGATCAGCCCATAGATCATGCCGAGCGTGATACCGTTGATCAGCTGCTGCAACGCGTAAGCCAAACCCACCCCCCTGTTCCACGGCGATGTGGCTCGCCGGAGCCCGCGCCCGGGGAGGGCGCCGCGTGAATCAAAGCATGTTGCATGCCAGCCATGCAAGCGAGGGCGCTCTCAAAGGCCCAACCCGCCCGCCCCGCCCAACGGCTGGGCGGGTCATTCCGGCGCTGGGGAAGGCGGCATCGCACAGGCTTTGAAGTTTTTATCGAGTTCCGGCCCAAGCAGCAGGATGGCGGCGAGGCGACGCGCGGTTTCCACGGCGCCAGCTTCCTATACCGTTGCTCCAATTATAGGACCGCTTGTATATTCCACGCATGTCGATCCCTGATTTCCAATCTCTTATGCTTCCTGTGCTGACTTCTGCCGCTGATAATGGAGAGGTTGCGATCGGGTCCGTCATCGAACGGCTTGCCCATAACTTGCGCCGTAATTACCCACCCCCTTGCCAAGGGGGCGAATGTCTGAATCCATGTCGGGATGGACCGGACTGATTTGCAGCGGCTGAGCAAGGACGAACTGATCGAGTTGGTGCTCCGGCTTCAGCGGCCGGATA
>JAKAQU010000040.1 GCA_021819535.1 Pseudomonadota bacterium
GCGCTTGATCCCGATCGGCTCATCGGTTTCCTCGCAATAGCCATACGTGCCGTTTTCGAGCCGGGCGAGCGCCTGATCGATCTTGGCGATCAGCTTGCGCGCGCGATCCCGGGTGCGAAGTTCCAGCGCCCGATCGGTTTCGACACTCGCGCGGTCGGTAATATCGGCCTCATGAATGCCGCCTTCGGAAAGACTGGCCAAGGTTCCATCGGCATCGCGCAGCAAATCTGCGCGCCAACGTAGTAATTTCTGGCGGAAATATTCAACCTGCAGAGGATTCATGAACGGCTCATCCTCTGAAGGGCGGTAATCGGGTGGCAACGTGACCATCATCTTAGCCGTCCTGCTCTCGTTTTTTCTCCAGGCCGGACCAAACGTTCCAACCTGCCCTTAGCGAGGCAGGGCGGCTTATAGCCGTGCCTGCGGTGCCCGCCAAGGGGAAAGCATGCGGCTTCGCGCTTCGAGCGCGGTTTCTTCAATGAACTGACACAAAACGACAATCAACCAGCGGGCGGCGACACGCGAGAATGGATGGCATGACGCGCCAATTCCACTTTGGCGCGCAGGGCCACCGCCGCGACGGCGGCGCGAAGAGCGGGATCATGGGCCTCGGCGGGCGAGGCCTCGGCGAGAGCGGCAAGCTCTGCCAGCGCCTCTTCCGACCCCTGTGCCGCGAGCAGCGCGCGCTGCAGGGCTGCGAGCGCGTTCAGAATCTCGCGGCCATGGCGGCGCGCGCCACGATCCTCAGCCCCTTCGCCGCTCGCTTCCTGAAGCAGCAGCATCGCCTCGAGGCCGCCGGCCGCAGCGCTTGCCGCCGGTCTCGCCGTTTCCGACGCGGCCTCGCTGGGGAGGGCGAAATCGGTCTTGCCGGCCGTTTTGCGCGGCGCCGCCGCGCGCACGCCGCCTGTCCCGAATGGTCCCGCAATGCCGATCATGGCCCGGCTCCTTCTTCCCGGACAACTCTGCCGCCCGGCAATTCCTGCCCGCCCCTCATGGCGATAGATGGCACAAAACGGGCGGTTTTCTGTGCGCCCCGCGCTGGCACGGGATTTGCGGAGATAAGCCTGCCATCCCGTTCCGGCATCCGCGTGAGCGAGGTTAGCACGGAACAAGGTGGCAGGAAATTCTTGACGACTTGCTACTTTCAGGGATCGAGCCGTGTTGCGCCCTCTCGCCTGTTGCCTTCTGGTCATCGGCCTCATGCTCGGCCCGGCGCTCTCGCGGGCGAACGCGCAGATCCGCATCAAGGACATCGCCGATGTCGAGGGTGTGCGCGAAAACCAACTCGTCGGCTACGGCCTCGTCGTCGGGCTGAACGGTACCGGCGATCGGCTGATGAGCGCCATTTTCACCCGCCAATCCTTGATCGGCATGCTGGAGCGGCTCGGCGTCAACACCATGGATCAGGCACAGAATCTGTCCACCAAGAACATCGCGGCGGTGATGGTGACGGCGCAGTTCCCGGCCTTTGCGCGGAACGGCAACCGTATCGACGTCACCGTCTCCTCGCTCGGCGATGCGACCGATCTGATGGGCGGCACGCTGATGGTGACGCCATTGCTCGGTGCCGATGGCGAGGTCTATGCGGTGGCCCAGGGCGCGATCTCGACCGGTTCGATCTCGGCCAAGGGAGCAGCGCAGACGGTGACGCGCGGTGTTCCGACCACCGGGCGCATCCCGAACGGCGCGACGGTGGAGCGGGAAGTGCCGTTCTCGCTCGCCAGCCTGCAGATTCTGCATCTCGGTCTCCGCAACCCCGACCTCACCACCGCCGAGCGCATGGCGAGCGTGGTCAACAAGGCGCTCGGCGGCACGCTCGCCTCCGTCACCGACCCGCGCACCATCGCCGTCGATCTCCATGGCCGCGACGTGGTCTCGACGCTGGCGCGGATCGAGAATCTGCATGTCGAGCCCGACCAGCCGGCGACCGTGGTGGTGGACGAGGCGACCGGTACCATCGTCATGGGCGCCGATGTGCGCATCAGCACCGTCGCCATCGCCCAGGGCAATCTCACCATCCGCGTCACCGAGACGCCCGAGGTGAGCCAGCCCGGTGCCTTCTCAGGCGGGCAGACGGTGGTGGTGCCGCGCACCAATATCCAGATCAACGACCAAAGCAACCGCAAGCTCGGCATTCTGCAATCCGGCACGACGCTGCAGCAAGTGGTCTCGGCGCTCAATTCCCTCGGCGTCGGCCCGCGCGATATGATCACCATCCTGGAAGCGATCAAATCCGCCGGCGCGCTGCAAGCCGATCTGCAGGTGCATTGATGGCCGGGATGCTGCTTCCGCCCGCAACCAGCCTGCCGCCCGAGGCGGCCGGGCTTTCGCCGGCGGTGATCGGCAAGGCCTGGACGGCGGCGCGGGATTTCGAGGCGATGGCGCTCAGCCGGTTTCTCGAGCCGATTTTCAATACCGTCGATCTCAGCCATTCCGCCTTCGGCGGCGGCAGCGCGGAAGAGAGCTGGAAGCCGATGCTGATCGATGCCATGGCCAAGGAGATCGGCGCCGCCGGTGGGCTCGGGCTCACCCGGCCGGTCTTCGTCGAAATGCTGCGTATGCAGGAAATGGCCGCGCATCAGGGCGCGGGCTCGCGCCAATCCCCGTCATCCAGAATGGAGACAACACCATGAACCCCGATCTGATCGACGCCGCTCTTTCGCTGGTGCAGATCCTCGCCCAGGAGAACGACGCCTTGCGCAGCTTCGATTTGCGCTACGCCGCCTCGCTCACCGACGGCAAGGCGCGCGCCATCGAAGCCTTCATTTCCGCGCAAGCAAAGCAGGATCGCAGCAAAACCGCTGGCCCCGCCCAGCGTGAGGCGGTGATCGAGATGGCAGCACGGCTCCGTGATCTGGTGGCGGAAAACCGCCGCCTATTGGAGCGCGCGATCGGGGTTCAGCAACGTGTCATCGGGGTGGTGGCACGCGCGGCGCCACAGGCTCTGGCGGCCAAAAACAGCCGCTACAGCCCCGATGGCTCGCTTGCCGCAACCCGGCGCATGCCGGCGGTCGCCCTCTCGGCGCGGGCCTGATCCGGCAAAACGCCGAGGGCGCGAGGGTCAAGGGGCATCCGTGCTAAAAGGGCGCGGGGCCAAAAGGGCGCGGGGCTAAAACAGCGCGGGGCCAAAACGGCGCCACACCCCGCCTGCCGATCTCGCAACGAGAACCCGAAATGCCGCCGTGGCCGAGAGTGTCGCCTACCACACCATCTGCGGGCGCGATTTCTTGCGCCCGCCAGGCTGGTGCTCCGATGTCCATTCCTTGACGGTCATGTAGCGAGGGGCGAGAAAGCGGTAGGTGCGCTCGATCAACGCCCATTGATCGCGATCGGTGATCTCTTCGGTATCGGCCCAGGCGTCGAGGATCGGCTCCCAGCCGCGGAGACAACGATAGAGCCAATCGCGATTGGCGCGGATGAAACCGCGCTGGCTCTCGTCGTTGCGGAGCGCCGAGATCACTTCGCCGGTCTGGGCGTCGATTTCCTCGAAGCGGGAGACGAATTGGCGCACCGCGCGGATGAGGAGGCGCTGAACCTGGGCGAGCGTCTCGCCATGCGAAGTATCGCCCCGCCAGAGGGTCTGGATTTCGTTGATTTTGCGCAAAATATCCTGGCTGCGCACCAAAAGCCGGGCCCGCAGCGCCTCGACATAGGCGAGTTCGCGGGCCAGGGCCTCGATCGCTTCCACCACCGCATCGGCCCCGGGGAGACCGAGTTCGCCGGCCGCGCGCACGAACGCCTCGTGGATGCGGGGGCGAAAACCAGGATCCTCGACGAGCGCGAGAAGGGCCGATTGATCGAGATGGGTCGCGGTTTCGACCCCGCTCGTGAGCCAGGCGACGAGGGCGAGGCGCAGCCGGGCCAGCGCGATCTGGAAATGTACCGGATCGGGATCCCAGCTTGCATCGCCGGTCAGAACTTCGGCGGGGAAGGGGTCGCCGAGGCGGATCTGATTGACGAAATCGAGGGATGCGTTGACCAGGCTGAGCACACGGCCATCGGGTGTGTTCGGGCCGATGGCGAATTCGCGCTGGAGCGAGCGGAGCGGGATGGAAACCGTCTTTTCACCGAGGGGGACGATCATCACCGCCTCGCCATCGGTCTCGGCACGCTGGAAGAGCGGCGGGCCGAAACGCAAGAAAACCGGATGGCTGAGCGCACAAGTTTCGGGCAAGTTTTCCATGTCGCGACTGTGCGCGCCAGGGATGAAAAATCGACTAACGCCTAGCCTCCGGCGCCGCGTCCACCCTTGAGGCGCGCGGCACTCGGCTTCGGCGGGCGGGGTGGGAGCGCGTCTTTCCGCAGGCGATGCTCGCCGAGGAAGAGAAGAATGGGGGCGGCGATGAAAATCGAGGACGAGGTGCCGACGATGATGCCGAACAGCATCGTCCAGGCAAACGCGGACAAGGTGGCGCCGCCGAAGAGCGCGAGCGGGAGGGAGGCGAGAAACACCGTCATCGAGGTGCCGAGGGTGCGGTTCAAGGTCTCGTTGATCGAGAGATCGATCAGCGCCCGGAGCGGCATGGTTTTGTATTTGCGCAGATTTTCGCGCACTCGGTCATAGACCACGACCTTGTCGTTGGTGGAGTAGCCGAGAATGGTGAGGATCGCCGCGACCATCACGAGATCGAAGGGCAGGCGCGTGATGGCGAGAAAGCCGATGGTCTTGGTGATGTCGAGCAGGAGTGTTGCGACGGCGCCGACGGCAAACTCCCACTCGAAACGGAACCAGATATAGGCAAGGATCATGAGAAGGCTGATCCCGAGCGCCAACATGCCGTTTCTGAACAATTCCGCCGACACGCTGGAGCCGACGGCGTCGACGCGCATGACCTTGGTGCCGGGCTCGGCGGCCGCGAGGGCCGCGCGCACATGATCGGCCGCCGCCTGGGTCGCCTTCTCGCTCGGCGGGTTTTCGAGACGGATGAGGACGTCATCCGGCCCGCCGAAGGCCTGCACGCCAGCGCCGGCGAGGTGCTGGGCGACGAGGGACGCGCGGATTTTGCCGAAATCCGCCGGCCCCGGCGTCTTCGCCTCGATCACGATGCCGCCCTTGAAATCGATCCCGAGATTGAGCCCGGGATAGAAGAACAGCGCGAGCGAGAGGCTGGAGAGCAGTGCCGAGACGATGAGGCCGAGAAACCGCCCGCGCATGAAGGCGATCTTGGTGCCATCGGGGACCAGGCGGAACGAGGGGCGGAGGAACATGGGGGCTATACCGGCAGGAGGGCGGGGCGGGTTTGCGCGTACCAGCGCACCGTGATCAGGCGGGCGAGCAATGTCGCGGTGAACAAAGTGGTGACGATGCCAACCGTGATGGTGACGGCGAAGCCACGCACCGGCCCGGTGCCGAACACGAACAGCATGACATGGGCGAGGAGCGCGGTCGCGTTGCTGTCGAGAATGGTGCTGTAGGCGCGCGAGAACCCGGCTTCGAGCGCGCCGAGCGGGGTGCGGCCGTTTTTGACCTCTTCCCGGATGCGCTCGTTGATCAGGATATTGGCGTCCACCGCCATCCCGAGCGTGAGCAGGATGCCGGCCATGCCGGGGAGTGTGAGCGTCGCCTGCAACAGCGACAGCACGGCGAGCATCAGGATCAGATTGGCGACCAGCGCGAGATTGGCGATCCAGCCGAACAGGCCATAGAACACCGCCATGAAGGCGATGACGAGGACGAAGCCGACGGCCAAGGCGATCGCCCCGGCGCGGATCGAATCGGCGCCGAGTTCCGGCCCGACGCTCCGCTCCTCGACGACGGTGAGCGGGGCGGGCAGGGCGCCGGCGCGCAGCAGAAGGGCGAGATCGGTCGCGGTCTTGGCATCGAACCGGCCGCTGATCTGGCCGCGCCCGCCGGTGATCGGCTCGCGGATGACCGGGGCGCTGATCACCTTGTTGTCGAGCACGATGGCGAAGGGCTTGCCGACATTGGCGCGGGTGGTATCGGCAAAGCGCCGCGCGCCGATGGAATCGAAGGTGAAATTCACCACCCAGTCACCGGTCTGCGGATTCTGCCCGGCGCGGGCATCGGTGAGATTGGCGCCATCGACCTCGACATGCTTCCTCACCGGGAGTTTCGACCCCGGCTGATCGGCGAGCGGCAGGAACTCGACCCCGGGCGGCGCCGGGCCGGCGGCGGGATTGGCCTCGGCATCGAGCAGGTGGAAGGTCATTTTGGCCGTCTGGCCGAGTAGCGCCTTGATGCGCTCGGGATCGGAAATGCCGGGGAGCTGGACGATGATGCGATCTTCCCCCTGACGCGCGATCTCGGGATCGACGACGCCGGTCTCGTCGATGCGCCGGCGCACGATTTCGATCGATTGCGCGATCGCGGCATTGGCGCGCTCGGTGATCGCGACCGGCGAGAGCGTGAGCGCGATTTCGCCGCCATCACCGGAGACCCCACCCGGGGCGATGCTCACTTCCCCAGGCCCCTGCGTATTGCCGAGTGCTGCCCGCAGCGCGGCCAGCGCCGCTTCCTGCTGTGCCGGGTCGCGGGGGCGAAAGACGACGCGGTTCTGGGCCGGATCGGCGCTCAGGCGGAGATAGCCGATATTGGCGGCGAGCAGCGTGCGGCGTGTGGTATCGACGAGGCCGTCGAGCCGCTCGCGCAGCACCGCCTTGGTGTCGACCTCGAGCAGGAGATAGCTTCCGCCCTGCAAATCGAGACCGAGATGCACCTGCCGCCAGGGCAGCCACGGGGCCGGGGCGCGGAACAGATTGGGGAGGCAGAGAAGCACACCAAGGACGCAAACGCCGAGGATCAGCGTGATTTTGAGGCGGCTGAAGCTGAGCATGGCAGGCGGCGAACTCCCCTCGCGCGAATGGCGGCGGAGAATGACGAGAGAGAGAGGGGATTGCAACCCGCAAGCGGCGGAGGCCGGGCGATGGCTCACTGTCTCGGCCCGCCGGAGGCGAGATCGTCTCTTGCAGCCCCCGGCGAGAGGCCGGATAGTCGGGCGAGAAACCCCGCGCCGACGAAGAGGCGTGGTTGGGGCGGGGTGTGGTTTGGGGGGCGTGGTTTGGGGAGTGTGACATGAGCGAGAGCGGGTTTCGCGCCCTGGTGGCGCGCGAGGCGGGGGGGCAGCAGCAAATCGCCCTCGAAACCTTGACCGAGGCCGATTTGCCGGCAGCCGACGTGACGGTGGATGTCGAATATTCCTCGTTCAATTACAAGGATGGCCTCGCCTTGGCGGGGCGCAATCGCATTCTGCGGCGCTACCCGATCGTGCCCGGCATCGATTTCGCCGGCACCGTCGCCACCTCCGAAAACCCGCGTCTCCGGCCCGGCGACCGGGTGGTGCTGACCGGCTTCGGGATCGGGGAGGGCTGGTCGGGCGGATTTGCCGAGCGTGCCCGGGTCAAGGGCGATTGGCTGGTGAAATTACCCGAAGGCCTTGATACCCGTCAGGCGATGGCGATCGGCACCGCGGGTTTTACCGCGATGCTCGCGGTCATGGCGCTTGAGCGCCACGGCCTTGCCCCCGGTGGCGAGGTGGTGGTGAGCGGGGCCGCGGGCGGGGTTGGCAGCATCGCTGTCCGCCTGCTCTCGCGTTTGGGCCATCGTGTCGCGGCACTCACCGGGCGCGCGAGCGAGCGCGGCTTTCTCGAAAGCCTGGGGGCAAGCGAGATCATCGATCGCAGCGCCTATCAGGCGCCGGGCAAGCCGCTCGAGCGCGAGCGCTGGCAGGGGGCGGTCGATACCGTCGGCGGCACTATTCTCGCCAATATCCTGGCCGCGACCGCTTATGGCGGCGCGGTTGCGGCGTGCGGCCTCGCGGGCGGCGCCGATCTTCCGACCAGCGTGTTCCCGTTCATCCTGCGCGGGATCGCACTTCTCGGGATCGATTCCGTGCAATGCCCGATGGCCCCGCGCGAGGCCGCCTGGCAGCGGCTCGCGCGGGATCTGACCGCGGCCGACCTCGCGGCGGTGAGCGAGGAAATCGCGCTCGAAGATCTCCCCGCCCGCGCCGAGGCCATCCTCGCGGGGCGGGTGCGCGGGCGCACCATTGTCAATGTCAGACGGTAAGCGAGGCCGGCATGAGCCGCTTTTTCGATCCTAACGTCCTTTCTTTCGATGCCGAGGCGATGCTCGCCGGCCTTCGCCCCTGGGTCGAGTGCGAATCCCCGACCTTCGATGCCGCCGCCGTCAACCGCATGATGGCGCTCGCCAGCCGCGATCTCGCGGTGATGGGGGCGGCGATCGAGCGCATTCCGGGGCGCATGGGGTTCGGCGATTGCGTGCGCGCCCGCCTGCCGCATCCGCGGGCCGGCGAGCCCGGCATTCTCGTGATGGGCCATCTCGATACCGTCCATCCCATCGGGACGCTCGCCGCCCTGCCATGGCGGCGGGAAGGCGGGCGCTGTTTCGGCCCCGGCATTCTCGACATGAAGGGCGGCAATTTCCTCGCCCTCGAAGCCGTGCGGCAGTTGCAAAAAGCCGGCGTCACGACGCCGCTTCCGATCACCGTGCTGTTCACCAGCGACGAGGAGGTCGGCAGCCCCAGCACCCGCGATCTGATCGAAGCCGAGGCGCTGCGCCACCGTTATGTCCTGGTGCCGGAGCCCGGCCGGCGCGACGGCGCCGTGGTCACCGGGCGCTATGCGATCGCACGCTTCAATCTCGAAGCGGTCGGGCGGCCGAGCCATGCCGGCGCGCGGCTCGGGGAAGGGCGCTCGGCGATCCGCCGCATGGCGCAGAAGCTGATCGAGATCGAGAGCATGACGAACGAGGATTGCACCTTCAGCGTCGGCGTCGTGCAGGGCGGGCAGTGGGTGAACTGCGTCGCAACGATCTGCCGCGGCGAGGCGCTCAGCATGGCCAAGCGCCAGGCCGATCTCGACCACGCGGTCGCGCGCATGCTGGCGCTCGCCGGGACCGAAGACGGTGTCACCTTCACCGTCACCCGCGGCGTCACCCGCCCGGTCTGGGAGCCGGATGCGGCAACGCTCGCGCTTTACGAGACGGCGCGCGAGATCGCACGCGAGATCGGCTTCGCTATCGGCCATGAAAGCGCGGGTGGCGGCTCGGACGCCAATTTTACCGGAGCACTCGGCATTCCCTCGCTCGATGGCCTCGGCGCGCTCGGCGATGGGATGCATACGCTCGAAGAGTATATCGAGGTCGAGAGCCTTCCCGTCCGCGCCCGGCTGATGGCGGGCCTCTTCGCCACCCTCGGCGCGCGGGCTTGAAAAAAAGACCCGGGGCACTGCCCCCGGTCATCGGTCCGGCCGCCAGAGTCAGGCGGCGTGGTCGAGGGTGCGCGGCATCTCGCCGATCTGGATCGGCACCTGGCGCGGCTTCAGGCTTTCCGGCACCACGCGCTTCAGATTGATGTGCAGAAGCCCGTTTTTCAGCTCCGCCCCTTCGACGACGAGATGATCGGCGAGCACGAAACGGCGCTCGAACGGGCGCCCGGCGATCCCGCGGTAGAGGATCTCGGCCTTTTGGCCCTGGTTCGCGACGCGTCCCGTCACCGCGAGGGTGTTTTCCTTGATGGTGATGTCGAGGTCTTCCTGCGCGAACCCTGCCACCGCCATGGTGATGCGGTATTGGTCCTCGCTCAGCTTTTCGACATTGTAGGGAGGATAGGCCGAAGCTTCCGCCCCGGCTTGAGCGCTGTCCATGAGCTGTGCCAGGCGGTCAAACCCGATGGCGGTGCGGAACAGCGGCGCGAAATCGAATCCGGTCATTGATCAACCTCCAATAAACAGCAAGGTTTCCGTTCGGCCGCCCATCGCGGGCCGGCCCTTTGGATCGCGTCGGAACCTCCTGAAGAGCGTTCCGACGCCTGCCGATATTGTCGATTTTTGCCCCGTTTCAAGAGGGCGGAGGCCAGACGGTCAGCCGCGCTTGAGGCCGATCCCGGCGAATCTCTTGTTGAATTTCGCAACCTGCCCGCCGGTATCGACGATGCGCTGCACGCCGGTCCAGGCGGGGTGGGATTTGGGATCGATATCGAGCCGCAGCGTATCGCCGGCCTTGCCCCAGGTGGAGCGGGTGGTGAATTGGGTGCCGTCGGTCATGACGACGTTGATCTCATGATAATCGGGGTGAATACCCTGTTTCATCGTGCGCTCCTGATCCGCCCCGCCGATACCGACCGGCAGGATGAGGCAGCGTGATAGCGGCAACGCCGCCGGCGGGCAAGCCGGCGGCTACGTTACCTCAGTTCTGCCCGGGCTGGGTCATCGGCATTTGCGGCATCTGGCCGTTTTGCATCTGGCCGCCCTGCATCCGCGCCCGGCGCCGCGCCTCCTGATAGCGGAAGGAGGCGTCGGCGGCTTTGCGCTGTTCGGGCGAGAGAACGTCGTAGAGCGACGCGAAGGTCGGGATCAGGCGGTTCATG
The DNA here is from genome assembly GCA_021819535.1 of Pseudomonadota bacterium. GTDB lineage: Bacteria > Pseudomonadota > Alphaproteobacteria > Acetobacterales > Acetobacteraceae > Acidibrevibacterium. Next base: position 10,347 of record JAKAQU010000040.1, read on the forward strand.
TTGGCGACATGGGCCTCGGCGATCCGCTGGTAGGATTTGAGGCTCTCGACGGCGTTCATCTGGTCGAAATGGGCCGCGCGTTCCTTGAACAAGGTTTCCATATTGGCGGCGTTTTCGCGCATGACCCGGGCCAGCGCCTGCCATTGCGGCTCCTGTGCCGAGGTGATTTTCAGCGTCTGGTGGAGTTGCGCGATCTGCTGGTTCACCCGCGCCATCGGGTCCGGCTTATGATTGGGCATGCCTTGGGGGGGCATTCCTTGGGGCATCCCCTGGGGCATCCCCTGGCCTTCCGGCATCCCCATCTGCTGCGCGAAGGCCGGCGCGGCGAGCAGGGGGGCAGCAATCACGGCCGCGAGCGCGGGAAGGAGGAGCGAGCGTGTCATAGGGTGTCTCCGTTGCTTGTTCAGCCGCTTCTGGCTTTTGGCCGGAGGGCTACGAGCCGCACCATGCCCGAGGAATGTAACGCAAGCTAGCGGTGCACGGTTTCAAAGTATTGCGGGCGCCATCACATTTCGCAGCGATGAGAGAATTTTTCGGGTCGCTTTTTGCCGCCCGATCACCCGACATGCGCGCGCTGATATTGCACCGGCAGGTCTGGCGTGACGCCAAGGGCGCGCGCCGCGCGTTGCGGCCAGGCGGGGTCGGCGAGGATGGCGCGCCCGAGCAGCACGAGATCGGCGCGGCCATTGCCGAGGATTTCCTCGGCGTGGAACGGGTCGCGGATCAGGCCGACGGCGCCGGTCGCGATCCCCGCCTCATGCCGGATGCGCTCGGCGAAGGGCACCTGATAGCCAGGGTGGAGCGATGGGATTTGCTGGGCCGGCGAAACCCCACCCGAGGAGCAATCGATCAGATCGACATCGCCGCGCGCCTTGAGCTTGCGCGCCAGTGCCACCGCGTCTTCGATGGTGAACCCGCCTTCCACCCAATCCGTGCAGGAAAGCCGCACGAACAGCGGCAGTTCCGCCGGCCACTCGCCGCGCACGGCGTCGATCACTTCCATCAGTGCCCGCGCCCGCCCGGCGAGATCGCCGCCGTAAGCATCGTCGCGATGGTTGGCAAGCGGCGAGAGGAAGGAATGCAGCAAATAGCCGTGGGCGGCGTGGATTTCGGCGATCTTGAACCCGGCCGCGCGCGCCATGCGCGCCGTTTGCGCGAATTGCTGGGCGATTTCGGCGATTTGGCCGGGGCGAAGCGCATCGGGGGTGGTGTAGCCCTCGGCGTAGGGGATCGCGCTCGGGGCGAGCGGCGTCCAGCCGCCGGCGGTGTCTGGGATCGGCTTGTTGCCCACCCAGGGCGGCGTCACGCTCGCCTTGCGCCCGGCATGGGCGATCTGGATCGCCGGCACGGCGCCGAGACGGCTGATGAGGGCGGCAATCCGGGTGAGGAACGCCGCCTGGGCCTCGTTCCAGAGGCCAAGGCAGCCTGGCGTGATACGGCCGATCGCCGAGACATGGGTTGCCTCGGTGAACACGATGCCGGCGCCGCCCGCCGCCTTGGCACCAAGATTCTGGATATGCCAGTCATTGCCGAGACCATCCTCGGCGCTGTACTGGCACATTGGCGAGACGACGATGCGGTTGCGCGCGGTAATGGCGCGGAAAGTGACGGGCTGGAAAAGATGCGGCACGGTGCTCATGGGGTTCGGCTTCCTCGAACGGGGCGACGCGGGAAGCTTTCGGATAGGGCGCCGCTTCTGCCGTGACAAGGGAGGGCCGATGATCCGCTTTCTGCTGTTCAATTCCTGGGTCGCGCATGGCCATGTCGGTGCTGCGGCACAGGTTTTTCCGCTCCAGCGTCTCGGCGCCGCGGTCTCGCTGGTGCCGACGGTGCGGTTTTCCAACCATCCCGGCTATGGGCGTTTCGCCGGCGAGATCACGACACCGGCCGAAATCACGGCGCTCACCGAGGGCTTGGACGCGATCGGCGCGCTCGATCGCCTCGATGGCGTGCTCTCCGGCTATCTCGGCAGTGCCGAGACCGGTGAGGCGGTGCTGGCCGCGGTCGCGCGGGCCCGAACCCAGAGCCCACAGGCGCTTTACGCCTGCGATCCGGTGATCGGCGATCATGGCCGGGTTTATGTCCGCCCCGGCATCGCCGAGTGCATCAGCGCGGCCGCATTGCCGATGGCCGATCTCATCACGCCGAACGGGTTCGAACTCGCGCTTCTGAGCGGGATGGCGGTTCCCGATATCGCGGCGGCAAAAGCGGCGGCCGGCCTAATTTCCGCAAAACTCCGCCCGGGCGGGCCGCGCCTCGTGCTCGCGACCGGCCTTGTGCTCGCCGAAACCCCGCGAGACGCCATCGATTGTCTTCTGGTCACGGGCGGGGGTGACTTTCGCTTGCGCACGCCAAAGCTGGCACTTGCCGCGAGCGGTGCCGGTGATCTCGCGGCGGCGCTGTTTTTCCTCGAATTTCTGCGTGCAGCCGAGGCCGCGACGGCGCTCGCCACGATGGCCGCGCGGCTCTTCGCCGTTCTTCTCGCAACCGGGCAGGCACGCGAACTCGCCATCGTCGCAGCCCAAGACGAACTCGCCCTGCCGACATTGCGGTTTACGCCCGAGCCGTGCTGATCGCGGCGGCTACGGAACCGCGAGCGCGATCAGGAACGGCCCGCGCCGGGTTGCCGAATAGGTGAGGAGATCGACAAGCCGCGTGCCATCCTCGGCCATGGCC
>JAKAQU010000379.1 GCA_021819535.1 Pseudomonadota bacterium
CCGATCTGAGGCCGAAAGCCGCGAACCTGCCCGGATCGCCATTGGCGCTGAGGGCCAGGGCCGTGACCTGCGGGCCGAGGCGGGCCGTCACATGGGCGAGAAGCGGCCGCCCGGCGAGCATCAGCCCGGCCTTGTCGGCCCCCCCCATCCGCCGCCCCACCCCGCCGGCGAGGATCAGGCCGAGGGTTGCGGCCTTCCCATCGCGCCTGCTCTCCGCCACAATATCGGCCCGTTCGCCCTCAGCGGCCATCAAGACGCCACCCTGTTCGTTGGAGGAAACCAAGATGCATCGCCGCGCGCTCCTCGCCGCGTCGCTCACCGTGCCGCTCTTCGCCATCGGGGGAAAGGCGCGGGCGGCTGAATTCAGCTATAAATACGCGAGCAACCTGCCCGCGAGCCATCCCCTCAACGTCCATGCTGCGATGGCGGCGGCGCGGATCAAGGCGGAGAGCCAGGGCCGGCTCGACATCGCGGTCTTTCCCAACAACCAGCTCGGCTCCGACACCGACGCGCTGAGCCAGTTGCGGAGCGGCGCGCTCGAATTCTTCACCCTCTCCGGCCCCATTCTCGCAACCCTGGTGCCCGCCGCCTCGCTCAACGGGGTTGGCTTCGCGTTCAAGAATTACGACGAGGTGTGGGCGGCGATGGATGGCCCGGTCGGCGCCTATGTGCGCGGTGAGATCAGCAAACGCGGCCTCTACGTCTATGATAAAATTTGGGATAATGGCTATCGTCAGATCACCACGGCAGCCAGGCCAATTCAGACCCCCGCCGATCTCCACGGCTTCAAGATCCGGGTGCCGGTGAGCCCGCTCTGGACCAGCCTGTTCAAGGCTTTCGGCGCCGCCCCCGCCTCGATCAATTTCAGCGAGGTCTATTCCGCGCTAGAGACCCATATCGTCGACGGCCAGGAAAACCCGCTCGCCATCATCGAGACCGCGAAACTCTATGAAGTGCAGAAAAATCTCTGCTTCACCAACCATATGTGGGACGGCTACTGGATGCTCGCCAATCCCGACGCGCTCGCCCGCCTGCCCTCCGATCTCCAGGAATTGGTGCGGCACGAGTTCAATGCGGCGGCCATGGCGGAACGTGAAAACGTCAAGAAAATGAATGAAACCCTCGGCGAGACCTTGAAAGGGCAGGGCATGGCGCTCTTCGAGACCGACCCCGCCGCCTTCCGCGCCGCGCTCCAAAGCGCCGGCTTTTACGCCGAATGGCGGAAACGCCTCGGCGAGCCGGCGTGGACGGCACTCACCTCCGTCGTCGGGCCGCTGGCATGAGATTCGCTGACAAGATCGGCCTCGTCACCGGCGGCCTCTCGGGCATCGGCGCCGCTATCGCGCAGGCGATGGTGCGTGAGGGCGCAACCGTCATCGCCGCCGACATCTCCGCCCCTGCCGAGGTGAGGCTCGAAGGCGGCGGCATCCTTCCCTTCCGTACCGATGTCGCCGATCCCGCTTCCATCGCCGCCCTGATCACGGCCGCGAAAACGCGCTTCGGGCGGATCGACCACCTCGTCACCTCGGCCGGCATCGGCCGCGATCTGCCGTTTCTCGAGACACAGTTCGCCGAGTTCGACCGTATGCTCGCGGTCAATCTGCGCGGCACCTTCCTCGTCGCACAAGCGGTCGCGCGCGAGATGGCGCGGACCGGCGGCGGCGCCATCGTCACCATCGGCTCGGTCTCCGGCGCGCGCGGCAATATCGGCCGCGCCGCCTACGGCGCCTCCAAAGGCGGGGTCGCGACATTGAGCCAGGTGATGGCGGTCGAGCTGGCCGGGGTCGGGATCCGGGTGAACTGTCTCGCCCCGGGCCCGGTCGAAACCCCGCTGGTTGCGGAAATGCACGACCCGGCGATCCGCGCCGCCTGGTCGCGCGTCACACCGATGCATCGCTACGCCGCACCCGACGAAATCGCCGCCGCCGCCTGCTTCCTCCTGAGCGACGATGCGAGCTTCATCACCGGCCACGTTCTTGCCGTCGATGGCGGGTTTCTCGCTGGGGGGTTGATCGCAAGGTAGAGCGAAAAACGAAGAAAAGTTCTTTTTTGAAAAAAAAGAACCAAAAAACTTTTATTCGTTAAAAAGTAATATGGTGGTCGGGCTCCGTGATCACGCGCCGGCGCCGATGACTTCCCGCCTCGCGCGCGGGCGGAAACCCGCGACCAGGATCAGCGAAAGTGCGGCCGAGGCGACGAGATAGAACGCCGGCGTGAGGCGGCTGCCGGTGAGCGCGGTGAGCCAGGTGACGGTGAGCGGCGCCAGACCGCCGAAGAGCGTCACCGAAAGATTGTAGCTCAGCGAAAGCCCGGTCGAACGCACGCGGGCCGGAAAGAAGCTGCCGAGGAGGCCCGGGATCGGCCCGGCGATGGCGCCGAGGATGATCGTTGCGATCAATTGGACGCAAAACAAATTGAGCCGGCTCGGATAGGCGAGAACGAAGGCGAACAGCGGATAGGTGAGGAGGCCGGCGGCGATCACGGCGGGAAAAAACACCCGATAGGGGCCGATGCGATCGGCGAGCGCGCCGGCGGCCGGGTTCACCACCATATTGATCAGCCCGCAGACGGCAACGCCTGCGAGCGGTGCCGCGAGCGGTAGATGCAGCGTGCGCACGACATAGACCGGCAAATAGCTGTTCCAG
>JAKAQU010000380.1 GCA_021819535.1 Pseudomonadota bacterium
GTGTCGCGAGCGGCGTTCAGTGCGCCGCCGTCTCTTCGGGGAAAGCGGGAGGCGATGTCAGAGTTCTCGGGTCGGGGGCGGGCATTTTCAACGCCGTCTCGGTGGCCAGCGGCACTTTCCTCTGGCGCCGGCATTTCGAGTTCTCGGCGCAGGGCACGGGCGCGCACGGGGCCGGCGCGTCATTCGGGGTGCCGCAAATCGGCCCGCGTCTCGAAAAACCGGTCAATGCCGGAGCGCTCGCAACCGCGAGCGGGCTCGTGTTCACCGCCGAACCGGGCGGAAATTTCGTCGCCTTCGACGGAAATACCGGCCAGCGTCTGTGGCACGCCGAAACCGGGGCTGCGATCACCACCCCGGCGATTGCCTATCATGCGGGCCGGGAGGAGATGATCGCGGTTGCCGCGGGTGGGACGATGTCGGCCTATACGACCCGATAGACCTTGCGCGCCTCAGCCCCAGGGCCATCGGCCAGGGCTGAGGCGGGAGAGGCGCCGTCAGCCGTTGGCGACTTTGCGCGGCTGATCGTCGTGGCCGCCGTTCTTTTTCGCCTCGGCCGCCGCTTCGGTCAGGATGTGTTTCAGGTCGCGCAAGAGGGCCGAGCCCTTGAGGGTGCGCTGGACGAGAACGCTGCGGCGATCCTGGGGATCGACCTTACGGCGGGCGAGCTCCAGCTCCCCGAGCCGGTCGAGCGCGCGCGTGATCGCGGGTTTCGAGACATGCAGCTCGGCGGCGAGGCCGCGCACGGTATGATTGCCGTCCTGAAGATAGCAGGTCAGGAAAACAGCGAGTTGCCGCGCCGAGAGATCCGGCCCCTCGCGGCGTACCAGAGAGACGACGGTGTCGCGGAGAATGTCGAGCAAGGTATCGGTGGCGGATGAAGAGGCAGGCATGAGGTTAATCCTTCTATTGTTCGCGAGCGTCCCAGCTCGAAAGCCACGTGCCGATCGCCGCGGCAATCGCACGTGCGGCATAGGCTTCGCCGCCTTCCGGCCGACCAGGGCGCGTCTGATCATTCCAAGCGTAGAGGTCGATATGCACCCAGGACACTCTGGTGGCAATGAACCGTTCAAGAAATAACGCCGCGACGACCGCCCCTCCATGTGTATTTCCGGCAATGTTGTTCAAATCTGCGATATGGCTGCGGAGCCAGGCGCCGTAATCGGGCCAGAGCGGCAATTGCCAGAGCGGATCATGGCAGGTTTTACCGGCCGCGATCAGTCGCTCGGCCCAAATCTGATCATTGCTGAACAGCGCCGGGAGATCAGGGCCGAGGGCCGCGCGCGCAGCCCCGGTGAGGGTCGCGCCGTCGATCAGCAAAGCCGGTTTTTCCTCGCACGATTCGGCCAGGAGATCGGCGAGCACGAGCCGGCCTTCGGCATCGGTGTTGCCGATTTCGACGGTGAGCCCCTTGCGGGTCGCGAGCACGTCGAGCGGGCGCATGGCATGGCCGGAGACGCTGTTTTCGACGCAGCCGATGCGGAGCGCGAGCCTGACCGGCAGATCGGCGGCCATGATCATGCGCGCCGCCGCCATCATCGCCGCGGCACCGCCCATGTCTTTTTTCATGCGCTGCATGGCGGAAGACGGCTTGAGATCGTAGCCGCCGCTGTCGAAACAGACCCCCTTGCCGCAGAGTGCGATCAGCGGCGCCCCATCCCCGGCGCCACTTCCCGCCCAACGCAGAATGGCGACACGCGGCGCCCGCGCCGAGCCGCGCCCCACCGCGGCGAGCGCCGGATAGCGGGTTTCGAGCACGTCCCCGGCGATGATCTCGATCGCGGCGCCGAAGGTTTTGCCGAGATCTGCGACCGCCTCGGCGAGTTCGGCCGGGCCGAGATGATTGGCCGGCATGTTGACGAGATCGCGCGCCATATAAACGGCGGCCGCCGCCTGCCTCACTGTTTCGGCACCCATGGGGGGGACCAGCCGCGCCGGCTCTCGCGCCGGCGGCTTGAAGGCGGTGAAGCGGTAGGCGCCGAGCGCGAAGCCGAGTGCTGCTGGCCGCGGATCGTAATCGCCCGCGACCAGCCGCCAGGTCGTGCCTTCGGGCAGACGAAAGGCGAGATCGCCGAACGCCCAAGGCGGCGTGTCTTCGGCCGAAACAGGCGCATCGAGCCCGAGGATAGCGCCATGAAGACCGGATTCGCCCGGCAGCAGGCAAAGCTCCTGTGCCTTGGCGGCAAATCCGCTGGCGTCGAGATAATGCCGCGCCGGCGCCGGCAAAGCCGCCCGCAATGCGGCAAGCGCCCCGCTCCGCACCGCGTAAAGCGGAAGCGCGGCATCGGCCTCGTCGGCGAAAACCGGGAGCGTCTGCGTGATCATGCCGCCGGAGCCGCGCCGCCGAGGCCGCTCGCCATCAAGGCGGTGACACGGCGGGCAAAGGCGGCGGCATCCCCTGGTATCTCGCCTTCCTGGACGCGGGCGAGATCGAGGAGGGTCGCGGCGAGATCGGCGATATCGCCGCGCTCGCTCTGCTGCGCGAGGGCGGTGATCAGGGGGTGGCGGGGATTGATCTCCAGTGCTGGGGGGGGTGCCGGAAAATCGCGCCCGGCGCGGCGCATCAGCCGCTCGCGGAAGAGATCGCCGCCGGCCGCCCCCGGCACCAGCGCAACCGCGCTTTC